>JAZOQS010000146.1:0-2465 GCA_045656205.1 Clostridia bacterium
TGCGGCAAGAGAAAAAGGTCTTGTACGTCTTGAAGGTAAGGAATATGTTGTTAAAGACGGCGATATAATTTTATTTAGATTTAATGTATAAGGAGAGTAAAAAGATGATTACAGGTATTGAACACATTGCGGTTTGCGCAAAAGACACAGCAGCACTTAAAGACTGGTATGTAAAAATGTTTGACTTTAAGGTTGTTTATGACAACGGCAAAGGTACATATTTTGTAGCCGCTCCCGATGGTTCTATGATTGAGATTATCGCGGCTGACAAGGATATGGGCAAAAATGAACCCAATGACAGCGGCGTGAGACATTTTGCACTTTCCGTAACAGATGACGGTTTTGAAAAAATGGTTGAAAAATTAAAAGCAGAAGGCGTTGAGGTTGTAACTGACGTTAAAGAGAAAAACGGCATCAAAACATTCTTCTTCCGCGACATTGAAGGAAACATATTCCACCTTATTTACCGTCCTAATCCGCTGGTGTAAGCTATGGAAATATTAAAATCAATATTTTTAGGTATTGTTGAAGGCATCACCGAATGGCTTCCGATAAGCTCGACAGGGCATATGATTCTGGTGAACGAGTTTATTGAAAACACAGGTTTTACATCAAGTGATTTATATCTTTATGTAATTCAACTGGGTGCCATTATGGCGGTTGTGACCCTGTATTTCAAAAAGCTTAATCCTTTTGCACTTTCAAAAAGTGCACAGGAGAAAAAAGATACCTGGCAGATGTGGTTTAAGGTGATAGTTGCCTGCCTGCCTGCGGCGGTCATCGGACTTTTGCTCAACGATTTTATGGAGCATTTTGAAAACTGGCTTGTAGTTTCTGTGATGCTTATTATCTATGGCGTGGCATTTTTGTTTGTGGAACGAAAAAATAAAAATGCAATTGTAACCGATATAAACGGCATGAGCTACAAAACGGCGTTACTGATAGGTATGTTTCAGGTACTTTCAATAATTCCGGGGACTTCCCGTTCGGGGGCGACGATTCTCGGTGCGATGCTTATCGGTTGTTCAAGAGGAGTGGCGGCGGAATTTTCATTTTTCCTCGCAATTCCGGTGATGGTGGGCGTAAGCTTTCTTAAAATTGTTACAACCGATCAGATTCTCAGTGGTCAGAATTTAATTGTGCTTCTGAGCGGAATGGCAGTTGCATATGCAGTGTCAATGATATCCATAAAATTCCTTATGAATTTTGTTAAAAAGCACGACTTTAAATCTTTTGGCTGGTACAGAATAATTCTCGGGGTTGTGATTTTGGGATATTTCCTAATAAAAGGTTAATTATTTTATACAAATTGCCGTTGACCTTATTTTTGAAAATATGGTAAAATATAAGAAACAAAAGAGGAGGAGATTCCTATGAACATAAAAAGAATAATTTCTATGGTGCTTGTCTGCATCATGATGTTCTCCTGCGGCGCTGTTTTCGCAGAAGAAAGCGAAACAATCAAAATTGAGCTTAACAAGTTTGTGTATGCTCCGCATGAAAAAATGGAAGTGAAAATTTCCGGTCTTACTCAACAGCAGATTGATGCCGGTGCAGTTGCGCAGCTTTGCGAATGGCGTTTCGGTCATCAGATTTCGGGTACAACAGTGAAAATTTCCGAACTTGAAGATGGCGTGTGGACTCCGATTGCTCCTTTTGAAGTAAGGGCATTTGAGGTAAGAGTTTATACTGAAGAGACATACAGTGATGAAACTTTCCTCGGTAAGGAACTGTTTATCATCAGAGGCGCTCCGACATTTGAAGTTGTTCCCGGTACAAACGGAATTTCAGCTTGGGCAGTTGAAGAAGTGCAGTCTGCAATATTTGACAAGCTCACAACAGACAAAGTGCTGATGGATTTCCAGAAAGACATTACTCGCGAAGAATTCTGTGAAATTGTTGTTAATATGTTTGAAAATGTTACAAAAACAGTTGCACAGCCTGCAGCTGCAGACACATTTACAGACACTGCAAACGAAGGTATTTTAAAAGCATATAACCTCGGCATTGTTAAAGGCGTTGGCGAAGGTAAATTCGACCCCGCGGCTGCAATTACTCGTCAGGAAATTGCTACAATGCTTTTCAGAGCAGTGAACGTGATTGCTCCCGAAGACGACTACGCAGTAGCAGAACCCAAAGTGTTCGGCGACAGCGATAAGGTTGACGAATGGGCAAAAGAAGGCGTTGATTACTTTGCATCAAAAGATATCATAAAAGGTGACGGAACAAACTTCCTCCCGCTTGATAACTGCATCTGCGAAGAAGCTATTGTGCTTGTAAAACGCATCTGCGACACATATTCAAAATAATACTAAATAAAAAACCGCCTGCAGGGCGGTTTTTTTATTTTAACGGTTGAATATGTTGTATTTTATGTAATTGCCGTTTTCAATACACTCGGTTAATATTTCTTTTACCTGCTCTTTTGAACGGCCGAGAGTGCAGGCAATGTTTGCAATGCTCGA
>JAZOQS010000147.1:0-3814 GCA_045656205.1 Clostridia bacterium
GGTAATTCTAGTAAGTGGACACGATGTCCACTTACTAACTTTATATAAAAATAATTTTAAGAAAGGAGTGTTCATCTTCAACATTCGCGACAGGCCCATTTTCCACCGCACTCGTAGAGGGTGCTTTTTTTATGCCCAAATCTATTATCAAACAAAATTTTAATCTTATGGAGGAAATCTAAATGAAAACTTTTAACGAAATCAAAATCATTGGTGTTGACCATGGTTATGGCAACATCAAAACTGCTAACCACTGCTTCAGAACAGGCATTACGGCTTACGATTCTGAGCCGCTTTTCACAAAGGATATGCTTGTTTACGGTGGTAAGTTCTATCTTATCGGTGAAGGACACAAGGAGTTTCTTCCCGACAAAATCAAAGACGAGGACTACTATGCCCTCACTCTTGTGGCTATTGCAAAGGAGTTAAGTGCTGAAAACTTAACGGAAGCTACAGTGCACATTGCGGCAGGTCTGCCACTCACTTGGACTGCAGGTCAGAAAGAGAGCTTCAAAGCTTATCTTACCAAGAATGAGGAAGTAACTTTCACTTGGCAGCATACCGAGTACAAAATCAGAATCGCAGGTGCAAGTATCTATCCACAGGGGTATGCGGCGGTTTCGCAGTTCGCAACCAAAATGGACGGTGTAAATCTCGTCGCTGACATCGGTAACGGTACTATGAATGTGCTCTATGTTATTAACGGCAGACCACAGTCCGAAAGAATGTACACGGAAAAGTTCGGTACTCACTTCTGTACTGTTGATATACGTGAAGCATTCCTCAGAAAAACGCAGAGAGAAATCAATGAGCATATCATTGATGAGGTGCTGTGCAAGGGTACTGCAAATATTGTTCAGGCTGATATGAAGATTATCAAGGCAGAGGTTGTGAAGTATGTAGGTGAAATCTTTCACCGACTCCGTGACCACGGGTACGATGAAAACACAATGATGCTGTATATTACCGGCGGTGGCGGTTGTCTTGTAAAGAATTTCTATAAGTTCAATGCAGACCGTATTCAGTTTGTTGATGACATCTGTGTAGCGGCAAAGGGTTATGAGTACCTTGCTGAAACTATGATGAAAAGTGGCAGGATATGAGTGAGTACCGCATAAACGTCCGCTTTAATTTAATCGACACAGAACACACAGCAATCATTGATTACCTCAACAGCCTTGACAAAGAAAAATACAGGTCAAGAAATCAGTTTATCATTGATGCGATTAAATCCGCTATTGCCTATGCAGAGAAACAGACGGCAGATGATGAACTGCTTGAAAAGTTCAGAGAAATTCTCAAAGAAGAGCTGTGCGGCATTTCAGTTGCCATAACAGTTCCTTCTTCGGCAGGTATTGATATGGAGTTGACTGAGGAGCAGAAGCTGAAAAATGATGCTGAGGCATTGGCATTTCTTGATATGTTTTAACGGTGCCAAAATATTCAGATTTCGGAGCCACAGAGGAAAACACAATAAAAAACGGCACCGCTTACGGTGCCAACAGATTGGGGGTGATATTTATGACTGATAACGAGAAAAAGCTGATACAAGCCAAGCACAGACTTGAGCAGGCTGAAAACCGCAACCGTAAAAAGGAACGCACGGAACGAAACCACAGACTTATTGTAGAGGGTGCGATTTTGGAGAAGCTTTTACCTGAAATCAAGACGATGAACTTTACTGATATTGAGGGGTATTTACGGGGAAAGCTGACTTAAAGGTTGATATATGTCCCTTAAGGGCGCACTTACTCACCACCTCGTCGTCACAAGTTTCGCATCACTCGTTTCCGCATAACTGCGAAAACTCATTCACTTCACTGTTTCTCCTCTCCCCAAAAAGCCTATGACTTTTCGGGGACCCCTTGTGTGGTGCAGTGCGCTCTCCGAGGGTTTAAGAGCAATTAAGCACAGAAAAATGAGGCTGCTTTTGTAGCAACCTCATAGAAAACTTTTATTCTACTTCAAATTTAAACATTTCTTTAAAGTCATTGAAGCATTCTTCGCATATCCAATACTTTTGGTCAGCAGTACAATAACCTTGTGTTAAATCCTCTTTATTTTCGCTGAATTTGTCCCAACAAAAAGCACAATGGTCGTGGTCCCATTTTTCTGACGGCATTTTGTATTCTGCTTTTTTAAGTTTAGCATTCATTAAATACTCTTGCTGATTTAAGAGTCTCCAATCATTTTTCTCAAGCATATAACATTCCTCCTATAAACATTTTAGGTGTCATCGAACCATCGGGAAAAATTCTGAAACCATTTCCGCCGCCTGGATAATTATAATCCCAATGAGGACCTTGTGGGAGTCCGTGATTTAAATCAGGATGCAATGTTTCACCTGTTTTTGAATTTACCCATGCACCTTTTCCTGTTGATGGGTCGCCTTTCCCACGCCATTCAAAATTTTTTCCAGGTGATTTTGAAGGGTCGTTTCCGGGATATTCTCGTTTTCCGCCACCACCAGCGCCGCCACCACCTTTTTCACAACATACGTATCCACAGTTTTTTTTGATATAAAAAATATCTTTAGCATCTTTTTGGTTTAAATTATTGGTTTTAGCATAATCAATATGAATGATTTTCCCTTGCATTTCTTCAAACGGTTCACCGTAACAAATAATAGCTTTAGGTTTAACTTTTCTTATCATTTCGTTATAACCTTGCATGAACAGTGATTTTTCTTTCCTCACTCCTAATGTTGAAACTGCAACTACACTACCTTGTGCAATACCGTCGAAACAAAACCAAAAAGTATTAGGTTCTCCCCATACAACAGTTGGTATAACCTTGATTCCTTTAGCTTGCAAATATGCACCGCACCAACGACTTCTGAAAGTGTTATACACCTTTAAGGACAGTGGCATTTCCGTGTAAATGCTATAGTTTGGTGCAAGAACAGCTTTATATTTTTTCAACTTTTCGACCCTTGGTTCAGGGTCATTCCATATTGCTTCAAACTTGTAATCATCCAAAAAGAAATGAACAATTTTACCAGTTTCGTTTTCACTAAGCTTATCATACCCGATTAACTCAATATTTTCAAGTTCTATTTCCTCCTTTTCGATTTTCGGAATTTCAAAAACTCCGTCTCCTTTAAATTGATTTCTCAGAAACATTGGATTTGTTCTGAATTTTTCACTTGTCATCAAATACCTCCATAAAAATTAAAGTAGAGCGAACAAATGTTCTCTCTACTCTTATATTCTAAACAATATTCAATCGTTTGTCAATAGTTTTCTTGAATATTGATTTAAATATTATAAAGAAAGGACGGTGATACTCGCAATTTATCACCTTGAAGCCAAAGTCATTACCCGTGGCGTTGGTCGCTCAGCCGTAGCCGCAAGCGCATATATGAGCTGCAGTGAAATCACTAATGAGTATGACGGCGTAAAACACGATTACACCCGGAAAGGCGGTCTTGTTTATGAGAAAATCTTTCTCCCGTCACACGCTCCGCCCGAATGGTGCAACAGAAGCAAGCTATGGAATGCAGTTGAGGAAGCAGAGAAAACAAGGGACAGCCGTTTAGCAAGAGAATTTATTGTGGCTCTGCCCATTGAAGTCAGCCGTGAAAGGCAGATAGCAGAGGCAAAAGAATTTGCAAAGGCTCTTGCCCGTGACGGTATGTGTGTTGATGTCTGTATTCACGATACGGGTGAAGGCAATCCTCACGCTCATATTATGGCAACTGTCAGACCGTTAAACCCCGACGGTACTTGGCAAAGAAAAACTGAAAAAGAATATCTATGTATCAGAGACGGTAAGGAGCAAGGCTTTACCGCCTCTGAATTTTTATCTGCCAAAA
>JAZOQS010000148.1:0-12594 GCA_045656205.1 Clostridia bacterium
TTTGCACCACCGTGACGAGGACCTTTAAGTGAGCATATAGCTGCACCGATTGCAGAATATGTATCTGTTCCGGTTGAGGAAATTACACGGCAGGTAAATGCCGAGTTGTTACCGCCGCCATGTTCTGCATGAAGAGTCAGCATAACGTCTAAAAGATCAGCTTCTTCACGGGTATATTCGCCGTTGGGTTTTATCAGATGAAGGAAATTTTCCGCTGTTGAATGGTCCGCTATCGGGGGATGAATATAAAGAGACTGATGGTCATAATAATGACGGCGAGCGTGGTAGGAATAGGCAACAATTGTACCCATTCTGGATATAAGCTCAATTGACTGGCGAAGAAGATTGTCCAGAGTCAGCTCTTCGGGATTGTCATCGTAGGAATAAAGGGAAAGGACACTTCTTGCGAGCTTATTCATAATATCCCGGCAGGGGGTTTTCATAATGATATCTTCATTGAATCCAACCGGCAAAGTTCTCATCTCACCAAGCAAACGACTGAATTTTTTATATTCATCCTCGGTGGGGAGTTTGCCAAACAGAAGAAGAAATGCCGCTTCTTCAAAGCTGGGACGATTTTCTTCCGCTGCATTTTTAATAATTTTGCGGATGTTAACACCACGGTAACGGAGTTTACCTGCAACAGGGACTTTATCACAGTCGTCGATAATATAACCGCGAACTTCACCGATAGATGTAAGTCCGGCGAGAACACCTGTTCCGTCAGCATTTCTAAGACCGCGTTTTACCTTATAGTTTTTGAAAAGGGTCGGGTCAATTTTGTAGGTTTCCCGAGCCAGATCAAGAAATTCGTTTATTTCAATATTACTCATTTTTTCACCTTACCTAAAAAAAGGATTTTTATCCGGAAAAAACGAATAAAAATCCTTATGTACCTTAAAAAATTATTTTTTAAGCTGACGTCTTGCATCACGGATTTCGTCAAGAACAACTGATGTTGTTTTGTCGATTTTTTCCATAATACTGTCCGCATACATAACAGCGTTGCGCTGCATTTCAGATTCCTGACGTCTTGCTTCAGCAAGGATTGCTTCTGCTTTTTCTTTGGCTGCTTTTGTTATCTCGTGTTCATCAATAAGCGCGATAACTCTGTCCTGAGCGTTTTTAATGATTTTTTCAGCTTCTGTCTGTGCTTCGCTGATAATTCTCTGGCGCTCATCTTTTACCCAGCGTGCCTGTTTGAGTTCTTCGGGCAGTTTAAGACGGATTTCATCCGCCATAGCGAGAAGCTCTTCCTTATTAACTATTGTATGACCGAAAATACTGAAACTTTTTTCTACGAGATCGTCAAGCTCATCAATTATCTGTAAAACTTCCATCTCTTTTACCTCCATTATAAGTAATAAAAAGGGGTTACCGTTTGAATTTATTATAAATAGTATCCATACATTGCGGTGGAACAAGATTTGTCAAATCTCCTCCGTAACTTGCAAGTTCACGGACAAGACTGGAGCTGACATGAGAAAGTTCGGAAGAAGTCATCATAAACATGGTTTCAATATCAGAATTTTGCTCACGGTTTGCAAGAGCCATCTGAAATTCATACTCAAAATCCGAAATCATCCGGAGACCTTTTATGATTATTCTGATGTTATTTTCCCTCATAAACTGGACAACAAGCTTGTCCGACGAGGTGATTTCAACATTGTCAAACTCTGCGGTAACAGCTCTTAGCATATTCATCCGTTCTTCTACAGAAAAAGCAGAGTTTTTTGATTTATTAACAAAAACTGAAACAACAACCTTATCAAAAATCTTTGCTGCCCTGCGGATAATGTCAAGATGACCATTTGTCACGGGGTCAAAGCTGCCCGGATATACCGCTGTTTTCATAGAATATCATAGCCTTTCCACAGCATTATACATACTTTTATACTATTATATACTATTTTTTTATAATAATCAAGAGGTTAGACAAATTTTTTTCTGTCAGCCGTAAAAGCGGACGGCAACTCGACCGTAAAATCTTTCGTCCTTTAAAGCAAACCCCGAAATTTCAGCAGGGAACTGTTCCTGCTTGTCACTTTCCGCAACAATTATTCCGTCCGGGGCCAAAAGTCCGCGCTCGGAAATAATTTTCATACAGTTTATTATTTCGGTCGAAAAATAGGGCGGATCCATAAAAATAATGTCAAATTTTTCGGTGCAGGAGGAAAGAAAAGCATCTGCCCGACCGGTTATAACATTTGCAGAAAGCTTTGTAAATTCAAGGTTTTTTCTGATTATCTGCACCGCTTTAGGGGAGGAGTCAACAAGAGTTGCACTCTCTGCACCACGGCTTAACGCTTCAATTCCCATAGCACCGCTGCCCGAAAACAAATCCAGAACTTTTGCGCCGCTGAGCTTGCCGAATAAAATGCTGAAAATACTGCCCTTTACTTTGTCTGATGTGGGGCGTGTGTCAAGCCCATCTAAAGTTTTTAAAGGCAGACCGCCTCTGGTCCCGGAAATAACCCGCATAATATATCATCCTTTCCCTAAATTAAAGGAAATCCGCAGCTTTGCTGCGGATTAAAATCAGTTCATAATTCTTCGAGCAGTAACATATCTTGATCTGTAATAAGATGAGTTAAGACTGCTGATTCTTACGACATCACCCGGAACTGTTGCGTGGATAAAATTATCGTCGCCAACATAAATTCCTACGTGGGAGATGCCGCCATAAGTGTTAAAGAACACCAGGTCGCCGGGAACAAGGTCTGCTCTTGCAACGTAAGTTCCTTCGGTTGCCTGACCGTGTGCCGTTCTGGAAAGAGAAACTCCAAACTGGCGGTAAACATAGCTTGTGAAACCGCTGCAGTCAAATCCCGAAGGGGAAGAACCGCCCGAAACGTACGGAGTTCCTATATAATTTTTACTGTAATCAACAATTCTGCTGCCCGTTCTTGAAAAACCTGTACCGTCACGTGAGGGAAGAGAAGCAACATCTCTTGCCGAAACATAGCTGCTATGTACATAACGAAGTTCACCGAAAAGGAGAATTTCATACCAGTTGCCATCAACAGCTGTGAGATTAACCTGGTCGCCCTTTGCGAGCTGACCTACAACCGCAGAGCTTGATGATGGCTCCGAACGGATGTTTAAAAGGTCTGCTGTAACAGTACCGACAGATTTGACATTAACCGAAACGTAATCGGCAGAGGCATAAGCCACTTCGCCATTATACATTATACGGTAAAAAGCGCCTTCTTTTGAAGTTATGTTAAGAATATCGTTTATGTTTGCTTTAGTGATAATTGCGCTGTCAGTCGAGGGAGCGGTTCGGATGTTGAGACCGTTTGTTATTACGGTGCCTTGTGCTGCAAAACAGGAAATTGAGGTCATAAAAATAACTGCAGCAAGGGAGGCAACCTTTTTAAACGTGTGCATTTTACACGCCTCCTTTGTGATTATGCAAAACCGTTTGCATTTTTCTCAGCGTAATCTATTTTACCATAAAAAGCCCTTTAAGTCAAACAAACGGGGGGATAAAAACCGAAAGCGGGAAAATAAGGAGAGCCTAAAATATGCTCCAAAACCGCTATATAAGGGGATAATGAATGGATTTTTCCGTAAAACAAAAATTTTGTAAATAAAGCAGAAAACGTGTTAAAATTTTTGTTGACAGTCGGGCGATTGTGTGGTAGAATATGTATGAAAATTTAATCGGGGTGCTGATTTTCGGCTGAGAAAGCGATTGCTTAACCCGCGAACCTGATACGGATAATGCCGGCGTAGGAAATAATAATAATCGATTATTTATGTTCCACTGGGATTTTCCCGGTGGAATTTTTTTAGTCCATCAGGAATTTTCACTATTATTATAATGAGGTGATATGATGAAAACAAAAAAACTAACACTTGCAGGAATGCTTATTGCACTTGCGACAGTTTTATCCTTTATAAAACTGTTTGATATGCCTTACGGTGGCTCTGTCACAGCGGCGAGCATGGTTCCCGTAATAATCTTTTCAATGATGAGCGATTTAAAATGGGGACTTATCCAGGCAACTGTTTATGGCGTAATTCAGCTTATGATAGGGTGGTATGCACCACCGGCTCAAACTTTTATTTCATTTTTACTGGTAATTTTGTTGGACTATGTTATTGCCTTCGGCGCACTCGGTTTTGCCGGCGGCATTTACAGAAAAACAGGAAAAAGTGCCCTCGGAATTGCTATTTCCTGTCTGACAGTGATGTTTTTAAGATTTTTATGCCACTTTTTCTCCGGAATATTAATATGGAGCAGC
Source organism: Clostridia bacterium (assembly GCA_045656205.1). GTDB lineage: Bacteria > Bacillota > Clostridia > RUG12999 > RUG12999 > RGIG7450. The sequence goes on from JAZOQS010000148.1 coordinate 4,251, forward strand.
TTCGCACCCGAAGGACAGCCGGTTTGGCTTTATTCTCTGCTCTACAACGGCGGATATATGCTTGGTGAAGCGGCAGTTTCACTCGTAGTACTGTTGCTGATAAGACCAAAACTCAAAGAAAAACTGTAAAATTTTACCAAATCAGCACCCGCTATTTATGGCAAATTATGGCTTTTGATGTCATAAAAGAATAGATAAAGTAAATTATCGTTCAATAAAATTGAACAAAACGTAAAAAATAAACTTTTTTGTTCAAAAATATTGAACACTCTCCCGAAATGTGATATACTTGTGTCATAAAATAATACAAGGAGAGACAAAAAATGGGAAAATTTACGGTACTTATTATTGATGACAACAGAGAATATGGTGAAAACCTGAAAAAAGAGCTCGCCGTATATCCGGAATTCGACGAAATTTTAAATGTAACGGGCGGCAGAGCCGGACGGGAGATGGCGGCGAGATATCCGGTGGATGCAATTGTTTGTGAAGCCATCATGAGAGACGGTGACGGCTTTGCGGTAATAGAAGATATTATTGCGGCGTCCGCGAGAAAACCTATAATTATAATGATTTCGTCATTTACAAACGAAGCAATGATAGCCCGTGCGGCGTCAAGCGGGGCAGCTTTTTATCTCTCGAAACCTTTTGAAGCAAAAACACTTTATCAACACATCAGCTTTTTTGCCAAAATGAAAGGCAGACTCCAGGAAAATGCTTTGACAAAAGCGGATGATGAAGAGTTTGACATTGAAATTATGGTAAGCAATATGATTAAAACCATCGGCGTTCCGGCACACATTAAAGGGTATCAGTTCCTGCGTGATGCTATAATGTGGGTTGTTGAGGATATGGAGCTTATAAATGCAGTAACAAAAGAGCTTTATCCCGGAATTGCCAAGAAACATAAAACCACTTCATCAAGGGTTGAAAGAGCAATCCGCCACGCAATTGAAGTGTCCTGGCAGAGAGGGGACGTTGAAACTTTAAACAAACTCTTCGGACACACCGTTAAATTTACAAAGGACAAACCCACCAACTCGGAATTTATTGCGATGATAGCTGACAGAATAAGACTTCAGCTTAAACATCAGAAAAAAGCATCATAACTTCAGCCTCCTTTAAAATTAAGGTCGGCTGAGATTAAAGCCGGCGGCTGCCCTTTCGGGGGCAGCCTTTTTTCTTGACAACTGTATGCACAGGTGGTATATTAAATAGATGAAAGAAGGCATACATATGACAGAAAATAACAGTTTTTTTAAAGGAATAAAGAACGGGCTTCCCATTTGCATAGGATATTTTGCAGTATCATTTGCGTTTGGAATATCCGCAGTAGGGCTGGGTCTTACATGGCTTGAAGCCCTGCTTATATCAATGACAAACTTAACCTCGGCGGGTCAGCTCGCAGGAGTTCCCATAATTGCGGGCGGAGGCTCAATTATCGAAATGGCGGTCAGCCAGCTTGTTATAAACTCAAGATACGCACTTATGTCGGTGTCCTTGTCCCAAAAGCTGGGGAAAAGCATACGGCTGCCCCACAGATTTTTAATTTCTTTCGGGAATACAGACGAGATTTTTGCAGTTTCAATGTCAAATAAACATCAGGTAGGCAAAAAATATATGTACGGACTTATTTTAACCCCGTGGATTGGTTGGAGCAGCGGAACATTTCTCGGCGCTATTGCGGACAATATACTTCCCGCAATAGTAATTTCCGCGCTGGGAGTGGCAATTTACGGGATGTTTGTTGCCATTGTTGTACCTGAAATGAAAAAACAAAAACCAGTACTTTTCTGCGTACTTTTTGCAATTATTTTAAGCTGCGCATTTGAATTTTTGCCATTTTTAAAAGGAATTCCCGCAGGCTTTGTTATAATAATCTGTGCAGTAATCGCAAGTGCTGTTTTCGCAGTAATTTCGCCGGTCCCGGCAGAAGAGGAGGCGAAAGACAATGATTAGAGAAAACTTTTTTCTTTACCTTCTTGTAATGGCAGGGGTTACATATCTGCTCAGAATGATTCCTATGGTGCTGGTAAGAAAGAAAATAACAAACAGATTCATTCTTTCGTTCCTATATTATATACCATACACAGTATTAAGTGTAATGACCGTCCCTGCAATATTTTTCGCAACCGACCTTATCCCGGCAACAGTAGGTTTTGCGGTTGCACTCTTTTTGGGATTTAAAGAAAAATCCCTCGTCACCGTTGCAATGCTGTCTTGCGCAGCGGTTTTAGTAATGCAGATTATAATGTAAAATAAAAAGGACTTGCAAAATGCAAGTCCTTTTTTTGGCACCCCCTGCGCGAATCGAACGCACAACTAACCCTTAGGAGGGGTTTATTATATCCATTTAACTAAGGGGGCATATAAATTTTGTGGGGAGAAATATTCGCCCGGAGGGATTTATTCCGTGAGCTTTCGCGAGCGGCAAGGTTCTGCTCCGCAGGAGCAGGTTCGTATATCCATTTGGGCTAACGGGGGCGAATATATTTATTTTACACATGCTGTGCGGTTTTGTCAAGTTTAAGTTGAAATTGCAAATGTTGTATGATAAAATTATTGTAGGGACCGGCGTCCTCGACGGTCCGCAATTTTAAAATACCCTGAGGTGTAAAATGAAAAACTTTTACGATATACTTATTATAGGCGGTGGTGCGAGTGGCATTATCGCGGCAATTACCGCAAAAACAGAAAATCCGGCACTTGAAATTGCAATTCTGGAAAAACTTCCCCGCGTGGGCAAGAAAATTCTTGCCACCGGCAACGGCAGATGCAATCTTTTAAATTCTGACTCTTCGCTTGACAGATTCCATGGGAAAAATGTCAGGTTTGCGATGAGTGCTTTTTCGCACATGAGTGTGGAAAAAACTCTGGATTTTTTTGAATCGCTCGGCATTGTTACAAAAGAAGAGGAACTTGGGAAAATCTATCCGTCAGGCGGGCAGGCATCGGCTGTTTTAGACCTTTTGAGACTGCGCCTTGAAAAGCTTGAAATTCCCGAGATTACTGAGTTTGAGGTTGCAGACATCAAACATAACAACAGTCAGTTCACCGTGAAATCAAAATCGGGACAAAGCCTTGCGGCAAAAACTGTTATACTTTGCACCGGCGGTGCGGCAGGTCCGCAATTCGGCACAGACGGAAGCGCGTTTAAACTTCCCGAAAAACTCGGACATTCCAGTGAACCCCTCTACCCCGCACTGACAAGGCTTAAAAGCAGTTCCCCCTGGGTGAAATCAATGCAGGGGATAAAGTTTGACGGTCAGGCAACCCTCAAATCGGACGGAAAAGATTTGCGCACCGAAAAAGGCGAAATTCTCTTCACTGATTACGGTCTTTCCGGCCCGCCCATACTGCAGATTTCGGGCGAGGCGATTTGCTCGCTCAATCATAACAAAAAAACAGTGGTTTCCCTTGATCTGATACCGGAGAAAAGCATTGACGAGCTTAAAATAATTCTTTTTTCACTTGTTTCGGCAAACCCGGATATGCCGCTTGAATATATGCTTTCGGGACTGTTCAACAAACAGATAGGAAAAATCCTTATAAAAGCAGCCGGGCTTGGCAAAATGTCCGACAGAGCGGACACACTTACCGACAGAAAAATTTCAGAATTTGCAAAGTTCATAAAAAACTGGGATTTTGAGATTTCGGGACATACCGGCTGGAGAGACGCGCAGACCACCGGAGGAGGAATAAAAACCTCCGAGTTTTATCCGTCCTCCATGGAATCCCGCATAGTTCCGGGACTTTATGCGGCAGGCGAAATTCTTGATATTTACGGCGATTGCGGCGGTTTTAACCTCAGGTGGGCGTGGAGCAGCGGATACCTTGCGGGGAAAAGTGCGGCAGAAAGGCTTTTAGATGAGTAAATTAATAGAAATTACAAATATAAAACTTCCGCCCGACCACACTTCCGCAGACCTTTCGGCAAAAATCGAAAAACATTGCGGCAGAAAACCGGACGGATACATAATAATAAAGATATCTGTCGACGCACGAAAAAAGTCGGATGTCCGGCTGGTGTACAGCGTGCAGGCATATTTTGGTGAAAAACCGAAAACAAATCGCCTTGAAGTTCCGAAATCAAAATCAGACAACCGTCCAATAGTTATCGGGAGCGGTCCTGCAGGGCTTTTTGCAGCATATATTCTCGCAAAAGCGGGACTTTGCCCCATAGTTTTGGAACGTGGAAAAAGCGTCCGTGAGAGGAAAAATGATATAGATAACTTTTTCAGGACCGGTAAGCTCAACCCCGACTCAAATGTTCAGTTTGGCGAGGGTGGGGCAGGAACTTTTTCGGACGGCAAGCTAAACAGTGGAATTTCAAGTCCCCTTTGCCGCGAGGTTATGGAAATTTTCTGCGAATGCGGTGCGCCCGAGGAGATAAAATATCTTGCAAAACCGCATATCGGAACAGATTTGCTTATCGGAGTCATAGAAAATCTGAGAGAACGCATTAAAGAAATGGGCGGCGAGGTTATCTTCGGTGCTGCGGTCAGTGATATTGTCATAGAAAATGGCAGAATAACTGCAGTTGTTGCAGACAAAAGATATCCAGCAGATAAGGTGATTTTAGCTGTCGGACACAGCGCGAGGGACACTTTTGAAATGCTTTATCAAAAGGGAGTCCGGATGGAGCAGAAGATATTTTCAGCAGGGGTGAGAATAGAACATCCTCAGAATATGATAAACCGTGCACAGTATGGAGATTTTGCGGATATGCTTCCGGCGGCAGACTACAAACTTTCGGTGAAAGACCAGAGCGGCAGGGGAGCGTACACCTTCTGTATGTGTCCGGGCGGAGTCGTTGTGGCGGCGGCGTCCGAGGAGGGCGGAGTTGTCACAAACGGTATGAGCAACCACGCCCGTAACGGTGAAAATGCCAACAGTGCACTTCTTGTTAACGTGGGACCCGGGGACTTCGGAAGCGACCATCCTCTTGCGGGGATTGAATTTCAAAGAAAACTTGAGCGGGTGGCATATATAGCAGGCGGCGGAGATTATAAAGCCCCGGCGCAGCTTGTGGGGGATTTTCTCAAAAACCAAAAATCGATGGTGCTCGGAGATGTAAGCCCGACATATCAGCCGGGGGTTACCCTTACAAACTTAAGAGAAATTCTGCCCGAGCATATAACCGGCTCCCTTGAGACGGGAATTGTCGGAATGGCAAGGAAAATAAAGGGTTTTGACAGACCGGATGCAGTGATGACAGGTATAGAATCACGAAGCTCGTCACCCGTCAGAATTATCCGCGATGAGAATATGATGAGCTCCGTAAAAGGGCTTTATCCTGCAGGTGAGGGAGCCGGTTATGCAGGGGGAATTACCTCTGCCGCAGTGGACGGAATAAAATGTGCTCTTGCATTGATCAAAAACTGATGGTATAAATGCACAACAAACGGGTTGGTATTTTGTACAAAATATAGAAAAATCAGATAACCTTTTTGTTGACTTTTCAGGGAAAAAGTGATATACTCTATGTATCCACTATAAAATTTTTAAGGAGGAACTTTCTAATGAAAGGAAACGTAAAAAGAATTTTTGTGGCAGTTCTTGCACTTGTACTCGTAGTTTCATTTGCAGGCTGTGGCAAAGACAAAGTCGGCTACAATGAAGACGGCATTTACGAACTGGTATGGTATGCGAACGATAACCCCATGCCCGATGCAGAGCTCGTTTTTGAAGAACTCAGCAAATATACCAGAGAAAAAATTGGTGTGAATGTTAACTATCAGGCTTTCACAGGCGCAGAATATGCTGAAAAAATGCAGCTTCTCTATGCTTCCGGTGAAAGAATTGACGTTGCTTTCGCATCCACAGGTACAAAATTTGAATCTTATGCTCGTCAGGACGCATATACTGATATGGGTCCCCTTCTCGAGAAACAGGGCAAAGGCATCCTCGAACTTTTACCTGAATATGCACTCGACTGCTTTAAAGTAGGCGGCATCCAGTATGGTATCCCTGCTCTTAAAGACTGGGCATTCCAGCCTATGTTCAACGGTAAAGCAGCAATGCTTGAACCTGTTGGCATGGTAGACGCTTGGAAAAACATGAAATCCTATAAGGATGCAACACCCATCATCGAAGCAGTTGCTAACAACGAAAAAGCAAACTACGGTGGCAAATTCTATGGTATCCTTATGAGAGGTAACCACAACCTCTTCAAATTCCTTCCGCTTGAAACTGTAACAGGTTCTCAGATTGCAGGTTTCACATTTGATAACTTTGATAAAGTTGTTAACGTAATGGAAACAGATGAAGCAAAAGAACTCTTTGAAGAAATGAGAATCTGGTACAACAACGGCTGGATTAAATCTGACGCTGCTACATCCACATCTGACAAAGATATCTGGGCAGTAGGTAACTACCTCTCAGGTCACGGTGAATACCTCCCCTACAGCGAACTCAATGCTGAAGGTGTAGACACAGGTGAAACAATCTATGCACTTAACGTATGTCAGCCCAGAATGTCCACAACTCAGATCACAATGGTTGGTACAGCAATTCCTGCAACATCAGGTGACCCTGAAAAAGCAATGGAATTCATCAACATGATGTACACAGATGCATATGCTAAAAACCTTGCATCCATCGGTATCGAAGGCAAACACTACATTGCTGTTGGTGAAACAGGCTACAAACTTCCTGATGGTATTGAGAAAAAAGCAGACACAGGATTTGATGTAAACGAACACTTCCTCGGCAACCGTTACCTCCTCAAAACAGGCCATAAACTCCCGGCAGACAAATGGGAAAAATATCAGGAATTTGATGAAAAAGCTATCAAACCTGAAACACTCGGTTTCTCATTCGACCCGAAACCTGTTGAAGGTAAAATTGCAGCTATCGCAAACGTTTACCAGGAATTCTTCCCGGCACTTGTAACAGGTTCTGTTGATCCTGCTACAAAACTTCCTGAATTCATCAACAAACTCAACAGCGTTGGTGCTGCTGACGTTATTGCTGAAGTTCAGAGACAGTATGACGAATGGAGAGCTAATAAATAATTTTAGCTTTACATAAAGAAAATCCACCCCTCGGGGTGGATTTTTTTAATTGAAAAGTAAAAATTGAAAATTGAAAAATTTGGTTAATCCTCGGCATGCCGAGTATATAAAATAAACCCGACCAAAGGTCGGGTTTTTACATTAATTTTCACTTTTCAATTTTCCATTTTCAATTTCATCTGATAACCTTTGCGCTTTGAATCAGCATAACGACTTTTGCCGAAAGTTTTTCGGGCAAAAGCTTTGACAAAAGGCGGCAAACTTTCATTAAAAAGCCGGGGACAATCATTCGTTTACCTTTAAGCATTCCTTTTACTGCTATTTCCGCAACTTTCGCCGCGTTCATACCAATCCCTAAAAATTTCACGCCTGCAACACGCCCGAACTCGGTAGATACCGGGCCGGGACAAAGGCAGCTGATTTTAACATTTGATTTTGCTTTTTTAAGTTCCTGGTAAATTGCGCCCGAAAGCCGCATTACATACGCCTTTGATGCATAATATGATGAAAAAATCGGTCCCGGGAAGAATGATGCAAGAGATGAAACGTTGAGAATATATCCGCTGTTTTTCTTTTTAAATTCCATAAGATACAGCTTTGTTAAAGTGTGAAGTGATGTAATGTTTACCGAAATCAGCTCAAGCTCGCGGTCAAGGGGAGTTTTGTCAATTTCTCCGAACACACCAAAGCCTGCGTTGTTTACAAGGATATCTATATCGGGAACCATTTCAAAAAGTTTTTCTGCTTCACCCGGTTTTGACAGGTCAAGAGGGATTATTTCGGACGGTGATTTAAGCGAGCTCGCAAGCGCGCGGAGTCTGTCCTCACGTCTTGCACCAAGTACAGTTTCTATTCCCATATTGCTGAGGTAACGCGCAATCTCTCTGCCGATTCCGGAACTTGCGCCGGTTATTAATGCTTTCATATTTTAGCTCCTTAAAAGTTTTATTTCAGGTTTACCTATATAATTAAGACCAAGTTTTTTAATAATTTGTTTTGCTTTTACCATTGATACCCCGTCAAAAGCGGAGGCGGGATCATGTTCGTCAAAGCCGATTGTTACCGGGCTTTTTCCCTGTGCCGCAATTTTCCAGAAAGCTTCTTTTGGATATCTTCTGTTATCTCTTATTCCGAGACAGTTTATTTCAAGAGGAACATTTTCTTCGCTTGATACAATGCAGATTTTCCGCATTTCAGCCTCATACAATGTATCGTCACCTGCAAAATTTAATAAGTCCGGGTGAGCGACATAGGTGTATACGCCGCTCTTTATCGCATCTGTAACATTTGAAACATATTCTTTTAAATGGTCAGCGTTGTCTGTCTGA
>JAZOQS010000149.1:0-4319 GCA_045656205.1 Clostridia bacterium
GAAATACTGCAAACCTGCTGTTTGTAGGAAATAAGTCTGCCATTTTTTAATGTTACGCTTATAGCGTGACCGTTTTCCCACGCCATAACAGGGATACTGTCAAGATAATAGTCTATATTTATGGTCACTTCTTCTGTGTTGTTTGACAGGTTAACAAGGTCGGAAGAAATCTGCAGAGCGGGAGGTGTAAGCCCCAGGCTTTTGAAAACCGTCCTGACATAACTGAAAATATTTCCGACTGCAGAGGGAAGTGCGGATCCGGAAGACGGATCATATATAACGGGCCCGTCTGCAAGGGCGGTATACTCTAAAGTTCCGGAAGCGGACAGTTTAAGGGTGGAATCACCTCTTATATATATTACGTCGTCGTTTGCTTCAATATATTTTCTTGCCGCCTGACGATCAATGCCGAATCGGCGCAAGAGAAGATTTGTATCGGAAGAAGAGAGGTTTATCGACTGGGGTGGCTGAATGGAAATGGCATTTGCATTAACATCCGACAGACCGATAAGAATGTTTGAGTTTAACAAAATATTCTGGGTGATTTCGCTTTCCTCCGAAACTTTTGAGCTGTTGAACCCCAACTCAAAAGCGAAAGGAATATTTTCGCCCGAGTTTGCGGAAAGATGCTCGGTGACGGTTGTTCTAAGCTCCTCAAGAGGCAGATCCACAGAGGTTTTATAAACCTTTCCATCAGACAAATCACGAATGAATAAAAGGGGTTTGCCCAGAGCAGTTTCGTTCAGGGAAATGACAACATCCTTAACCTGTCGGCAGGGGAAATGTGTGTCCAGATAAGAACCTATTTCTCCGCCGAAAACGGTTCCAAAGTCGATGATAACCGAAGAAGCCTTGATGGCTGACAGCATTTCCTCGTCGGTGGAGTCAGAAAACTTTGATTTTTCCGAAACTTTGTCCAGAACGGATTTAACGTCAGTATAATAATTTTCAAAGCCCGATTCACCTTTAGTGGAAACAAAACGTTTTCCGCTTGCGGAAAAAATAATTTTTTTTGGCTGAAGAATGTCCTCGATGGTGGAGGAGTTGTCTTCTTCAAGCTGTGAATTTCCCCATAAAACAGCAAAAAAATTATAGTCCGAGGACCATAATTTTTCGCTAAACCATATTTTAAAAAATAAAAAAGCACATACTACTATCAGAAGGGAAAGCACAACATTTTTAAATATTTCCTTCTTGATAATATTATTTGAACGCATTTTTCAGCTCCTGCATCATATTAGCGGACGCACTTTTGATTTTGCTCCAGAAACTGTCAACCAGAAGATTGATTTCCAGACGGACAACCTGTGATGCAACTGCCGAATCATTTGAATCGTCTACACGCACGAGAATGTCATTTTTACCTTCCGCCAGAGACACGCGCTGTGCAAAATAACCGCTTGCGCCGATTGTCTGAACAGCATCTGCACCGCCGTTTTTAACGAGAAGGTATTTTGCAGAAGCCTTATCAAACATATAAACGCTTACAACAACGCCGCTTTTTGCAACGCCTGAAAGCACATAATCCTGCTGGGTTGTGGTGGAAACAACTGTTTCCGGATTGTAAATGTCTATATAGAGCATACCATTGCTACCCGGAACCGATGCCATTTCGCGCGGAGCCGCAAACGCGGTGGGAAGTGCACAAAGTGACAAAACAAGAGCAATTACCAGTATGATAGATACTCGTTTCATTAAAATCCCATCCTTTCAGGAGATATTAAGCATATATATTATACACTATGATTGTTACAGAATTATTACAACCGCATTAAGATAAATTAACAACTTTGTTTCACAGGGAATTTAACAGTCACGAGAGTTCCCTTTCCGAACTCACTTTCAAGTTTGATTTCGCCACCGTGAGCCTCAACAATTTCTTTTGCAATCGCAAGACCCAGCCCCGTTGCGCCGCTTTGACGGCTGCGAGCCTTATCAACTCTGTAAAATCTTTCAAACACGTGCTGCAAATCCTCTTTGGGAATGCCTACGCCGGTGTCTTTTACCTTGATGTAGAAGCTGTTATATATGTTTCCTGCCGAAACCTTGACATCTCCGCCGTCAGGAGTGTATTTGATGGCGTTTGTTATAAGGTTTGTAATAACCTGCTCAATTCTGTCACGATTGCCGTAGAAAGGTTTCATTGTGTTGGCAAAAGAAAGGGAAAGACTCTGATTTCTTGCATCCGCCTCAAGACCGAGCTTTTTAACAACATCTTCCAAAAGCGCGCGGAGGTCAAAATCGTCTTTCTGCATACTCTGAGGGTCATAGTCCAGCTTTGACAGGTCGAGAAGATCGGAAACAAGACGCGCCATTCGGTCCGCCTCACTTTGCATAACAGACAGAAAGTTTTTTGACATCTCGGGAGGGATATCATCCATATCAAGCAAAGTTTCCGAATAAGTTTTAATGGTGGTGATGGGCGTCCGAAGCTCGTGAGATACATTTGAAACAAACTCACGATGGGACATTTCAAGTCTCATCTGCTCGGTAACATCACGAAGCATAACGATTATCGCGGACATATCATCCTTGCGGCTCCCGCTTGTCGCGAAAAAGAGCTGAATATTCTTTCCGCCAACAGTAACCTCGCGGGTAATGGTTTCGCTCTTTCTGAAAGAAATTTCGGACAGGGAGATATCCACACCGATTTTCTCGAAAAAATCGTTAAAAGATATATTTTCGGTATGTGTTTTACCGATCATACGGTGTGCCGCCCTGTTTATGTGGATGAGGGAGCCTTTCGCGTCAAACGCCATAACTCCGTCGGTCATATACATAAGTATGGCCGTCATTTTATTCTTTTCTTCTTCTATGGTGGTGAGGTTGTCCTTGATTCTTCCTGCCATATCGTTAAAAGTCCGGGCAAGCTGACCTATTTCATCGTCGGCACTTGAATTTATTTTTGAATTAAAGTTACCGGAGGCAAGCTGTTCGGCACTGTGAGTCAGCGAAATGATGGGGGAAGTGATGGTTTTGGACATAAAATAACCTAAAATAAATGAAATCAAAAGTCCGAAAAGCATCGCCTGGAGCGTGATTGTAAGCATACTGCCGACAATTTCGTTCAGCTCCTCTTTGGTGTCTTTAATGTAAAGAATATATTTTACTTCATCGCCCGATTTTATGGGAGTTGCCCAGTCAAGATATGTCTGTTCTCCGGAGAGGGTGTTTCCCTCCTTGCCGCTGAGGGCAGCGATGATATTTGGGGTTTTCTCAAGCGAAGCTATGCCTGCGGTGTTGGTGTTGAAAAGAGTTCCGGCGGAAGCTCCGTCAAGCAGATAAATGGTGCGGAACATATCAACGCCAAGACGGGAAGAGTATGTTTCGACAACCGGGGCAATCTGCGAAACGTCCGCACCCTGAGCCGCCAGGCTTTCTATTCTTCCGGAAAGCTCGGTTGCCGCCGCCGAAGTGATTTTCTGCGAAAACTCGTTTGTATAGTAGGAAGAAATGCTCATACGGAAAAAGGTGCCCACCATAACAATAACGGACACCACCATAAGAACAAACATTAAAACAATTTTAAGTCTGACGCTCTTAAACATCGGTTTTTAAACCTCTTTGTTGTTGAAATAATAACCCACGCCGCGCTTTGTCATAATATATCTGGGCGCAGAAGGGTCAGACTCCACTTTTTCACGGAGTCTGCGAACGGTAACGTCAACAGTGCGGACGTCGCCAAAGAATTCATATCCCCACACACGCTCTAAAAGGGTCTCGCGGGAGAACACCTTTTCGGGCTGGAGCGCAAGGAATTTTATAAGTTCAAACTCACGCAGGGTGAGCTCAATAAGCTGATCGCCTTTGTAAACCTCATAACGGTCACAGTCAATTTTAAGTGAGCCGGAACGAATGATTTTTCCGCCGGAAGAAGCGTTTTCCGGAGCATTTTCCGGGCCGGCACTTCTGCGCATATTGGCTTTTATTCTTGCAGAAAGCTCACGCATACTGAAAGGTTTTGTAATATAGTCATCCGCGCCAATTTCAAGACCTAAAATTTTGTCAACCTCTTCACCTTTTGCGGTGAGCATAATTATAGGCACATCTGATCTTGTACGGATGGATTTACACACCTCAAACCCGTCAAGCTTGGGCAACATAACATCAAGAAGTATAAGGTCGGGATTAACCTGAAACGCCATTGACACAGCGGTTTCGCCATCCATTGCTGTTGCAACCTTATATCCTTCCTTTTCCAGATTGAACTGGAGTATATCAAGAATGGGTTTTTCGTCCTCAACGACTAAAATAAGTCTTTGCACGGAAATTCACCTCTTTTGTTTAGTCCATTTTTTCTCCGCAAACGGGGCAGAATT
>JAZOQS010000150.1:0-5284 GCA_045656205.1 Clostridia bacterium
AGATACATAAAAGCGAGGTGAATTTCACCTCGCTGTTGCTATGTATAGGTCAAAATGTGCAGTTTTTCGTCAAAAATTTTTCTTGAAAAACCGCCCGAAAAGTCAGTGTTTATGCGGATTCAGGTGACTTTTGTGTTATTATAACACGAGCCTCTATTCTTCGTACTATTCCTGTTGCTTTCATATATAAATTCTCCTTTTATTTCAAACTTTGGTGTGCTTTCATTGTTTGATTTTTCGGGGGATTTATTCTGATTTTTGATATTTTTGGACTGGGGATTTTTGGGATAAAAAAGCATAATACTATGTTTGATGAAACACAATGCTTTTTAGAATAATGCAAGAGACGGACCCTATGGTCCGTCTCTTTATATCACTCAGTTCTGCCCGTAATATGCGTTTTTGCCGTGTTTACGAAGGTAATGTTTATCAAGAAGTTCCTGCTGCATAGTCTTGACTTCAGGATTTATCGCCTCTGTATTATATGCCATAAATGCAAGTTCTTCAAGAACAACTGCGTTATGTACCGCATTGTCGGGATTTGTTCCCCATGCAAAAGGTCCGTGGGAATTCACAAGCACGGCAGGAATGTCGGCATAGGATTTATCCTTAAAGGTTTCAACGATTACATTACCCGTTTCCTTTTCGTACTCGCCTGCTATTTCTTTTGGTGTCATCTTTCTTGTACAGGGAATTTCACCGTAGAAATAGTCACCGTGGGTTGTACCGTATGCAGGTATTCCCCTGCCTGCCTGTGCCCAGGAGGTTGCCTTACGGGAATGGGTATGCACAATGCCTCCTATATTCGCAAAAGCCTTATAAAGCACAAGGTGTGTAGGGGTATCGGAGGAAGGCTTCCACTTTCCCTCAACAACATTACCCTCAAGGTCAATGACAACCATATCCTCTGCCGTCATGCCGTCATATTCAACGCCGCTGGGCTTTATTACTACAAGACCCTTTTCTCTGTCTATTCCCGAAACATTTCCCCAGGTAAATGTAACAAGTCCGTATTTCACCAAATCGAGATTTGCCCTCAAGACTTCATTTTTTAACTGTTCAAGCATAAACATAACTCCTTATTTCAGTTTCCATGCAAGGTCATTGAGGAACAGTTCTTTTTCAAGTGCATCAACTGTCGTATCCTTTGTTATATGCACAAACTCTATATCCATCATTCTTGCAAAATCCTTCATCTGCTCTGCCGAAACGTCATATGAAAGCACCGTATGATGTGCGCCTCCTGCCGTTATCCAGCACTCTACACCGTCGCAAAGATTAGGCATTGCCTTCCACATTACTCTCGCAACGGGAAGATTAGGCATTTCCATTATGGGTTTTACGCAGACAATATCCTGACAGATAAGGCGAAGTCTTCCGCCCATATCCACAAGTGAAACAACTATTGCTTCGCCCTCTTTTCCCTCAAAAACAAGGCGTGCAGGGTCCTTTTCGTTCATGCCGATACCGAGATGGTGAGTTTCAATTCTCGGCTTTTTTTCATCTGAAGCAAGGCTGGGGCAAACTTCAAGCATATGGGCTCCGAGAGAGTATTCTTCACCTAAAGCAAGATGATATGTATAGTCCTCCATAAATGCCGATGCACCGTTGCCGTCCTTACCCATCGCCTTCATAATGGCGGTCATAGCCGCAACCTTCCAGTCGCCCTCACCGCCGTAGCCGTAGCCTTGTGCCATAAGATGCTGGGAAGCAAGGCCGGGAAGCTGCTCCATGCCGTAGAGATCCTGGAATGTATTTGAAAAGGCAAGGCAGCCTTCTCTGTCAAGCATTTTCTTAATGGCAATTTCCTCTCTTGCCTGATAGCGGATTGCTTCAAGGTTATCTGTTGCCACATCATACTTTGATGTATACTCTGCTAAAAGATTGTCAATTTCCGATTCTGTAACAGACTTCATTTCTTTTACAAGGTCGCCGACAGCCCAGGTATTTACCTGCCAGCCGAGCTTTGCCTGAACTTCAACCTTATCACCCTCGGTTACCGCCACCTCACGCATATTATCGCCAAAGCGCATAACACGCATAGTCTTTGAAACAGAGGCTCCTACAGCAGCACGCATCCAGTCGCCTATTCGTTTATGCACCTTTTCATCCTGCCAGAAGCCTGCTATAACCTTTCTCGGCATTCTGAGTCGTGAAGCAATAAAACCGTGTTCACGGTCGCCGTGTGCCGCCTGATTGAGGTTCATAAAGTCCATATCTATTTCATCATTTGGGATTTCTTTATTATACTGTGTGGCAAAATGGCAGTAAGGCTTTTGAAGATTCACAAGACCGTTAATCCACATCTTTGACGGGCTGAAGGTGTGGCACCAGGTAATGATACCTGCACAGGAATCGTCGTAATTTGCTTCTTTTACAATATCCGATATTTCTTTATTTGTTTTTGCCGTAACCTTATAAATGAGAGGATAAGGCAAATGCTTTGACAGCTCCTCTGCCATTTCCTTTGCCCTTTTTTCAACCGTCACAAGTACTTCTTCGCCGTACAAAAACTGTGAACCGACCACAAACCAAAAATTATACTTCATAACTTCATCTCCTTAAATGTTTTCAACCGCTGTTCTTTCGACCTTTAGCAGCATTTTATATTTTGTCATGTAGCTTTCAAAGCCAATAATGTCTTTATCATCAGGGTTTATTGCAGTGCTCTTTACATTTGCGAACACATGTCTGTCAAGATATTCTTCCAGCGTTTCGCCGCAAGACTTATTTTTAGCAAAAGACGCAAGTATTGCCATACCGTACGGACCGCCCTCACCTGCCGATTCAAGACAGGTAACGGGGGTTTTGCATGCCGCCGCCATATATTTCTGTCCTACAACAGGCGTCTTGAAAAGTCCGCCGTGACCTGTCAGAGATTTGATTGTGACATTTTCCTTTTCAAGAAGCTCCATGCCTATTTTAAGGGTTGCCATTGTGGAATACAGTGTTGCTCTGAAAAAGTTTGCTAGGGTAAACTTTGCATCGGGTGTTCTTGTGACAATGGGTCTTCCGCTGTCAAAGTGCGTAACACCCTCTCCTGCCATATAATTACATACGACAACACCGCCGCAATCAGGGTCACCCTCAAGGGATATTTCATACAGTTTTTTATATAAATCATTTCCTGCATCCGCACCGAAAAGCTCTGCCGTCTCATTCAGTACCGACACCCATGCATTCGAGTCGTTTGTACAGTTATTACAATGCACCATGGCAACGGGTTTACCCGTGGGAGTGGTGACAATATCGATTTCTTCATACACCTTTTCAAGTCCTTTTTCAAGCACGACCATTGAGAAGATTGACGTTCCTGCCGAAATATTACCCGTTCCCGTCTTTACCGCATTTGTTGCAACCATGCCTGTGCCTGCGTCCCCTTCCGGCGGTGCAAACATTATTCCGCAAGGCAAAAGATTATCAACAAGCCCTCTTCCCTTTTCGGTAAGCATTCCGGCACTTTCACCGGCAGTAAGAACATCCGGAAGAATGTCGCAAAGCTTCCACGGTAGCTTGTACTCGGAAACAAGACAGTCAAACTTTTCAATCATAGCTTTATCATAGCAAAGACCGATGCTGTCTATTGGGAATATACCCGAAGCTTCGCCGATTCCAACGGCATTTACACCCGTGAGCAGATAATGAATATATCCTGCAAGGGTTGTGATATGTGCAATTTCACTTATATGTTCTTCGCCGTTAAGAACTGCCTGATACAGGTGCGCAATGCTCCAACGCTGGGGGATATTGAAAGAGAAAAACTCTGTCAGTTTTTCGGAAGCCTTTGCCGTCATTGTGTTTTGCCATGTACGGAAAGGCACAAGCAGATTCCAGTCCTTATCAAAAGCAAGATAACCGTGCATCATTCCCGAAATGCCGATACATTCAATACTTTCTGTATTCTTTATTCCCGAAAGTGCTTTTTTTAGTCCATCTATTGCTTCATTAAGATCATATGTCCAAATACCATTTTTACATTCAGACTTCCATGTGTAATCAGCCGAAGATTGTATTTTATTTTTTTCGACAATCTGTACTGCTTTGATTCTTGTTGAGCCGAATTCTATTCCAAGATATGTTTTCATCATATTACCTCCTTTACCAATATTATATTTTTAAAAACATATATAAACAAGAAATCTAATGTTCAGGTATGGACATTTGTTGATATTTATGATATAATACAAGGCACAACAAGGGGTTGATATGGAACTATGTTAGGCATTTATGAGAAAAGGCAATTTTCCGACGGCGAAAAAGTATGGCTAGGCAGATACAAGAATCTTGTCAATGTACTCCACTGGCATTTTGAAGCTGAAATTATAAGAATTGTCAAAGGCAGTGCAAAAATCAAAATCGGAAATTCTGTATTTGAAGCAAAAAAAGGCGACTGTTTCTTTTGTACGGGCGAAGAACTGCACTACATAATCGGCAAAAAAGATTCCGAAATCGACATTGCAATTTTTGACGAAAAGCTTTGTCCGGAAACAATCGGAAACCTCAGTCTTTTTTCTCCAAAGCTTCCTTCCTGTATTCCGGTAAAAGATTATTTTTCGAGTATAAAAAAAGAACTGACCGAAAAAGGTCCGTTCTACCGAGAAGCTGTAAACAACAAAATGGAAAATCTGATTATAGATATTTTCCGCAAATGCAATTTTGAAAAAAGCGAACGAAAAACAAGCTTTCAGAAATCACTTATTACAAAAATCAACAATGAGTATTCATTTATAACCTTTGAAGATGCCGTCGGCTATTCAGGATACAGTGCTTCACATTTTTCAAAAATGTTCAAAGCCTTTACGGGAATGACATTTTCCGAATACCTGAATGTCATAAAAATCGAAAATGCAATTATTCTTCTGAGGGAAAACCTGACAATGACTTCCATATCCCAAAAATGCGGATTCTCAACCATACGCAATTTTAACCGTGTATTCAAAAAAATAACCGGCTACCCGCCTCTGTCTCTGCCTTCTGACTTTACCATTGATACGGGACTTCGCATTTCGGATGCTGAATTCTTTGACCCGACGGATGAGGATTCGATATTGATGTGATTTATATTGATCAGTTTAAATTTACATAGTAAAAAACAGCACAAAGGTCTAAATAACCCTTGTGCTGTTTGGTTTTATCAGGTATGTAACAACAAGTTGTGGGGCGGGTCAACGACAGGAAATTTCATAATTCGACAAAAAGGGCAGCATATCGCTGCCCTCTTTGCATTATAAAACAATCACTCGTAAAGCACGCCTGCATCAAAGCCAAGATCCGGGCTCATGTC
>JAZOQS010000151.1:0-2081 GCA_045656205.1 Clostridia bacterium
GAGATTTTTGTAGGATTAAGTGACAGGCTTTGTTCCTTTGCCATTTTAATTGAAACGGGAATGAACTCGTCCAGAAAACTGTGACAGCAAAGATTTCTGCCGCAGGCACCAAATCCGCCAAGCATTTTTGCTTCGTCACGGACACCTATCTGGCGCAGTTCAATTCTTGTATGGAACACAGTCGCAAGGTCTTTTACAAGCTCGCGGAAATCCACACGACCGTCAGCAGTAAAATAAAAGAGTATTTTGCCACAGTCAAAGGTATATTCCACATCAACGAGCTTCATATTAAGCCCGTGCTTTGCAATTTTTTCAAGTGCAATTTTAAATGCTTCTTTGCTTTTTTCTGCATTTTTAAGATGATTTTTCTCATCCTCGTCGGTAGCCTTGCGGATAACAGGTTTAAGCGGAGAAGTGATACTGTCCGCCGGGATTTTTTTGTTTGCTATCGCAATTTTGCCGAATTCAACGCCTCTTGCAGTTTCCACGATAACATGGTCACCGCATTTGAAGGTTTGTCCTTCGGGAGAAAAATAATATATTTTATAAACTTTTTTAAATCGTACGCCAACTATTTCTACCAACCCAGTACCTCCTTGCTGCCCCATACAAAGGAATTCACCAGCAGTGAAAAATTCACGTTGGAAAGCAGCATTTTCTTTGTTTCAATTACCTTGTTTAAAAAGGCCATACAGCCTTTGTAAGTTGTTTTGTCAACATATTTTCCGGGAGAAAAATCTCCTGAACCTTTGCCGTTAAGCTTGCCGATATGGTGCATCGTAAGCTCATAGGCAAAGCTTAAATAAATATCAAAAATATCATCCGCCGAGTCTTTGTTTTCTTCGATGTATGAAATAATCTCAAACATTTTATGATTATCTTCAAAAAACAAATCAAACAGACCCGCAAGTTCTTTTCTCAAACTTAAAAAGGTGCCGCCCGACAAAAGCGAAAGTGCTTTTCCGGGGTTACTTCCGCAGCAGGAAATTATTGCTTCCGGAACCTCCGGAAATCCATTATCTTTTAATATGCTGCGGATTTGCTCATCGCTGTAAGACTCAAAAGTTACTTTGAGACTGCGCGACAAAACAGTGTCAAGAAAAAAGTTGCTGTTTGAGGTCAGAAGAACAAAAACCACATAAGCCGGGGGTTCTTCCAGCATTTTGAGTAGTGCATTCTGCGCAGGTGCGCCCAGCCTTTCAGATGCCGGAATAATTATAACCTTTTTGTCAGCCGAATGGGGTTTTACCATAACCGACTCATAAAGTGCGCGGATATTGTCCACCGAGATGGTTTGTTTTCCGTCGGTGGGGGTTACTGTTATGATGTCGGGATGATTTCCCGACAGGGCGAGTCTGCAATGCGGGCAGGTTCCGCAGCCTGTTTTGCTCTCACATACAAGCTGGGTAGCAAAGGCTTTTGCAAGCGTTTTTTTGCCCATTCCCGATTCGCCTTCAAATATATAAGCATGAGAAACCCGGCCAGAGCTTATACTGCCCGAAAGCAGTTTTTTAAGTGAATCCTGGCCGGTTACTCTGTCAAGTCCCTGTATCATTTATCAGAGCTTTATAAACTGATCAACATCAAGCACAAACACGGTAGCTCCGCCTACCTCAATTTCAATGGGATAGGGCATAACACCGCCGAAAGGTGCCTGGTTTGTTGTGATCTGTTTACGTGTGCTGCAGGTGGATTTGATGATTGAGAAAACTTCTTCAACCTTTTCTTCCTCTACACCGATAATCACAGTAGTATTGCCGGCGCGGAGAAATCCGCCTGTTGTTGCAAGTTTTGTAACGCTGAATTTATTCTTGGTCAGAACAGAAATGAGTTCGCCCGAATCGTCAGAACTTACAATGGCTAAAATTAATTTCATAATACTACCTCCGTAAATTTTATTTACAAGTCCATTTTAACATAAATATTAAAATCTGTCAATCATTTAAGAAGCTCGAGAGCCTTTGAATACTGACGGTCAACGGTGGTCTGAATGTTTGCTGTGGCATTGTCAAGTTCCACCTGGGTATTTATGTCCAGATTGCCCGTAATATCAAGACCGAATTTTTCCTGGAATAATTTTA
>JAZOQS010000152.1:0-2919 GCA_045656205.1 Clostridia bacterium
GGGGGAAGGCAGAAAACGTGCGGACTCTTTTGCATCAAGGTTTTTAAATGTAATCCTTGTTGTCACAATTTTAATTTCTGCGCTTGGCATTTTGTTTGCACCGCAGATTATAAAAATAATGGGTGGCGGACTTGATGAGAAGGCGGCTTCGCTTGCAGCTCAGCTTTTACAGATAATGTTCCCGCTTGTTATTTTTACGGGGCTTGCGTTTACACTTGTGGGAATTCTGCAGTCGCTCGGCGAGTTTAAAATTCCCGCGATTATGAGCCTCGTATCCAACCTGATTTGTATAGTGTATCTGTTCACCATGAATGACAGATTTGGAATTTACGGTCTGTCTGCTGCACTTTTAATCGGTTGGGGATTGCAGTTTGCAATACTTGTTTATCCGGCGAAAAAACACGGTTTTTCCTACAGCCTTAAACAGGGATTTGCAGATGAAGGGTTTAAAGATGTTTTAAAACTTGCACTTCCTGTGCTTCTTGCATCCTGGGTTCAGCCTATAAATGCAATGGTAAATATGTCCATTGCATCGGGACTTGGGGACGGCAGCGGGGTTGCAGTTTTAGATTATGCAAACAAACTTTATATAATAGCAGCATCGGCATTTTCAATGGCGGTGACTAATTACATTTTCCCCAAACTGTCAAGACTGGGGACAATGGAAGACAAATCGGAATGGACTGACACTCTGGTGAAAAACATCAGACTTGTTCTGTTTATCGTTGTGCCAATTATGATTGTATTCCTTACAGGAAGTGAGGAAATAATAAGAATTGTATATGGTCGTGGTCAGTTTGGTGAAAGGTCTGTGCAGATGACATCTTCTGCAATGACATTTTATTCTCTGGGAATGGTCTGGTTTGCCCTGCAGGAAATTTTAAGCAAGGCATTTTATTCGGTAATGGATTCTAAAACACCGGTGATTTCAGCGGTGGGCGGAATTGTTATAAACATATCATTAAGTTTTATTTTATCCCGGACTATGGGAATTGACGGACTTGCACTTGCGGCGTCCATATCCGCGTGCGCATGTTGCATATTCTCCTTTGTCAGACTTAAAACAAAATACAGCGGCATAAAAGATCTGGGACTCATAAAGCTTATTATATCGGGTGTAGCCGGCGGAGCGGTATGCTTTTTTGCAAGACAGTGGGCAACCATATTTATTGGAGGCGGCTCATTTGTCAAAACTTCGGCTATACTCATAATTTCGGCAGTTGCCGGTGGAGCTGTATATATTCTTTCGGCTCTCGTGCTTAAAGTAAAGGAAACGGAAATACTTAAAAGTCTCTTTAAAAAGGGGTGAAACTGATGGGTGACAGCGTTATAATTTCTGCACTTGTAAGGCTGTGGGCATATCTTAAAACGGCTTACGAAAACAGTCTTTATTATAAAATCTTCACAAAAGTATGCGACTGGTTTGGGAAAATATTCAGAAGCAGTCTGCTTTTTGGCATTTTCAGTAAAACAAAAACTGATGCCTCCGAAAGCCATGTGGCAAAGTTTGTAAACGGATTTTTTGGATTTTTCCATAGACTTTTCCATCACAAGGTAAGAAACATCGGCAGAGCGTCAAGAAAAAGCATCATAGTAAGAAATGTAAACTGGTTTTTAAACAGCTGGTATGCAATAAGCATAAGATACTATTCACTGTCTCTTATGGCATTTGTAGGATTCAGACTTATACTGAAGAGACTTCTTTCACATATGATCGGCCCCTATACGCTTATTCTCCTTGCGGTTGCAGCTGTCGGAATAGCGATAGATGTTTCACCGGCGGGGCTTTATGAGGGAAGTCGGGTAAGACGGATTATCGGTCTTTCCGATTTGCCTGAAAAAGTGATGTTAAGAAAAAGAGTTAAACCGCACAAAGCTGTGACAGTTGCTCTTGCAACAGGAAGCGTGGCGGGAGTGCTTACGGTTGTTCCTCTGGGATGGCTTGCAATAGGAGCAGTTTGCGCAATGATTCTCCTGGTGGCAAAACCGATAATCGGTATTTGCATCATAGCGGCAACATTTCCTCTGCTTCCCACAATGGGAGTTGTGGCACTCGGGGTTTATCTTCTTGCAGTACTGTTCATAAAATACCTTTACGGCGAAGAAAATAAAATCAATATCGACACCTTTGACGTTGCAATTTTTGTAATGTGCGGGGTGCTGATTTACGGAGTTTTAAATTCCTATGCATTAGCGGGCAGTGTGCTTCCGGCGGCAGGTTATATTCTGTTTGTTGCAAGTTTTTACACAATCCGCCGTGCGGCAAAGGAAAAGGATTTTTTAAATACACTTTTAAACCTTATAGTGCTTGTATCGGTGGCTGTGTCACTTTACGGAATTTATCAGAAAATTACCGGTCAGGCAGAAACTACCTGGACAGATACCGAGATGTTTGAGGGAATGGGCGGAAGAATTTATTCCACATTCGGCAACCCCAATGTTTTCGGTGAATATCTTCTGATGGTAATGCCAATTACATTCGGACTTATGCTTAAATCGGGCAGCGCAAACAGAAAAACACTCTATCTCGGGGCGTTTGCACTGCAGGGCATATGTATGATACTTACTTATTCCAGAGGTTGCTGGATAGGGATTGCTCTTGCAATGGGACTGATGATAGTTTTCACCCGAAGAAAACTCACATCACTTCTGGTGTTTGCGGTTCTTCTGGCACCGCTGTTTATCCCCGAAACAATTATGCAGCGTCTTATGAGTATCGGTAATGTAGGTGATACATCAACTTCTTACAGAGTTTACATCTGGCAGGGAACAATAAGAATGCTGAAGGATTTCTGGTACTGCGGAGTGGGAATAGGCGAAGCGGCTTTCGGAAATGTTTACCCGTCCTATTCGCTTAATGCAGTAAGTGCACCTCATGCGCACAATCTTTACCTGCACATTCTTTCGGAAACAGGGATT
>JAZOQS010000153.1:0-4839 GCA_045656205.1 Clostridia bacterium
GCCTGCAGATTTTGACGGTTCGTCCGAGTCTATGATGGAACCGTCCTGTGTCATATGCAATACACAGAAAAGCTGTGCAAGTGCAACTCTGTCGCGAAGCTGTTCATCGCCATAGAAACCATTGAGCTGTGCATTGAGCGAAAGTGCGCCTGTATATGCAAGTGAGGACGAACCGAAAATGTTGTGCGAGAAGTGTTCAGACTGATAATCTTCCGCAGGGTAGGGTTTTTCACCATTTACAATCTTGTATCCAACAAGGCTACCAAACCAGGGGTTTGTCGGGTCAAGACACTGATTCTGAAGGTGAGAATCCATAGCGGAAACACTTCCGTAATAAGCAGAGAAAAGCTGTGCTTCTGCCTGGGGATTGTCAAGATCTTCGGGAAGAGTTTCGTAAGGCATTGTGCGGTCAACATCAAAGTTGCCCTTGGATTTGTTGTAAATGTCAACCATCTTTGCTCTTGCTCTTGCCTGAAGAGGACCTGCAAGTGTAAGAGAAGCGTATTCGTCTGTTACATCAACCATACCGCCTTTAAGGTCTTTTGCCATCTGAGCGGTAGGACAGATAAGTTGTGTCACGCCTCTGATTTCAAAGAAGTTTCTGAAATCTTTATCAACTTCAATTTTATATACGCTGTCAACTACAGGATTTTCAATGTCAATAGCCTGCATTGAATAGCATCTCATCTCGTCGACAAGCTCATATTTTTTGCCGCTTGGATCTGTAAGTGTGAGTTTATCATCAGGACCGCCGGTTGCGATGCTTAAATCTGTTGCCTTTTTGGGAACATATACATAACCGGTTTTGGGTGTTGTATCGGTAAACTGGAAAGAATGTTCGCCACGAACGCCCCAGCTTACAGGGTTGTTAACAGCGATTTCGCAAAGGTCGCCGTCTCTGCCGTTTGTAAACTGAATCTGATAAATACCCGGTTTACCTTCGGGGATGGAAATGATTTTTTCCATTTTACCTGTATCAAGCCAGTCAAGGTTTACTCTGCAGACAATGTTACCGTCCGGGTCAACTACTCTGACAAGAGTAACGGGAGCCGCAGGGTTGCCCCACTCATGTTCAAGAAGGGGTTTAACTGTTGTTCTTGCAACATAAATTTCTCCGGGACCACCGTTAAAACGTGCTACCATACCAAAACCTGCAACACCGCAGTTTGTTTTGAGCACACCTGTCTGATAAACATCAAATGATTTTATGTTATCATCTTTATTAATATCTCTTACAGTATAATCATAGCCTTTTTTAGCCATACTGCGAACTGTGAGAACTGCTTTTGCGGCAGTGATACAGTCTGCATTTTCATTTGGCTTAAAGAGTTTACCCGAAAGTGCATTCACGCTACCGTAGTAGCATGTGTTTGTAATGCTCTGGAACTGTTCATCGGTAAGCTCATCTGTATCAATATAAATTTCTCTTATAACACGTCTGTTGAGATAAGTATCAACCTTTTTAAAGGATGCTTTATCAATTGCAACCGCAAGATCAATACGGGAAACGGCTTTGTCCGCTTCATATCCCGGAATCAGACTTTCTGCATCTTCAATTCCGAGTGCATTTTCAATCATTCCCGCAAGCTGAGCGCCTGTAACAGCCTCTTCAGCTTTAAATTCGCCGAATGTCCATATTTTTTCTGCGGTTACTGTGTCAATGATGTCCTGCTCTACGTGATTCATTGCGAACCCGCCAAAGGATGCCAGCATAGAGAAAATCATTGCAATAACCAGTATTTTGCTGATAGTTTTCATATTGTCCTCCTGCATACTTTTATTTATATATTCAGTATATAAAATTTAGCCTCTTCTGTCAATTGCCGTTTTGACAGTATAATGAAGATATTTTTATTGATTTTCACCATATTTTCCGGCAATCTTTCTACCCATCAACACACCCATAACCGATGCCATCATAAGACCTCGCGTCCAGCCGCTGGAATCTCCCAGACAGTAAAGTCCGCTGAGGCTGGTGTTAAGATATTCGTCCATCTTTACACGGTTGCTGTAAAACTTAAGCTCGGGCGAATAAAGAAGTGTTTCATCTCCGGCAAAACCGGGAACAACATAATCCACCGCCTGGATGAAGTTTATGATGTTGGTCATCGCTCTGTATGGCATTGCAGAAGTTATATCCCCTGCAACCGCATCGGGAAGAGTGGGTTTAAGGTTTGAATGGTCAAGCTCCTTCTGCCAGGTACGTTTACCATCTAAAATATCGCCATATCTCTGAACGAGAATGTGCCCCGCTCCCAGCATATTTGTAAGCTCTCCCACCTTCTGCGCATATTCAATGGGCTGATTGAACGGGCTGTTAAAGTTATGGGAACAAAGTATCGCAAGGTTGGTATTATCCGACTTGCGCTCTTTATATGAATGACCATTTACAACTGCAAGGTCGTTATCATAGTTTTCCTGGCTTACAAAACCGCCCGGGTTCTGACAGAAAGTACGGACCTTGTTTTTAAAAGGTTTGGGATAACCGATAAGTTTGGACTCATAAAGCACCTTGTTGACCTGTTCCATAATTTCATTACGGACTTCAACGCGGACGCCGATATCAACCGTCCCGGGCTGATGCGCGATGCTGTGCTCCGAACATATTTTTTCGAGCCAGTCACTACCTCTTCTACCGGTAGCAATGATTGTATACTCAGCGTGAATTTCAAGCTCCTCTTTGCCGTTTGTAATAAACACGCCCTCGCATTTATCTCCGTTTAAAATGAGATCTCTGCATTCATACCCGAACATCATTTCAACGCCGTTTTTTATCAGATACTGTTCAATGGAATAATATATTCCCTGTGCTTTTTCGGTACCCATATGACGGATTGGGCAGTCCACAAGTTTAAGACCGGCTTTTATGGCGCGTTTTCTTATTTCCTTTACCTCTTCGGTGTTCCCTATTCCCTCAATATGCTCGTCCGCACCGAATTCAAGATATATTTTGTCGGTATAATCAATGGTTTCCTGAACAAGGTCCGCTCCTACAAGGTTTGGCAAATCGCCACCTACCTCATAGCTGAGCGAAAGTTTTCCGTCCGAAAAAGCTCCCGCACCGGAAAACCCGGTTGTTATATGACAGTAGGGTTTACAGTTTACACATTTTTTGGTTTTCCCTTTGGGACAAGTGCGATTTTCAATAGCACTGCCTTTTTCTACAAGGATGATTTTCTTTTTGCATCCCTGCCTGATCATTTCTATAGCAGTAAAAATACCGGACGGTCCGGCTCCTACAATTATTACATCTGTTTTCATAAGCTTTCCTCCGTTTTTCAGATTGCCTCATCAATATTTTATCACAAAAAATTAAAATAATCAATAGGATTTTTAATTATTATGTAAACCATTTCTGTTGACAAACGGCCATCTGAATAGTATAATGATTATAAGATTTTTATAAGGTGTTGATAAAATGATAAAAGCAATCAGACATTTTCGCACAATAACAAAGCACAGACATAAAGTTATAGAACATTGCTTTAAGGCAGGAATTCCATGGCGAGGGCTGATGCACGATTTATCAAAATACAATCCAGTGGAATTTTTCAATGTAGCAAAATATTATACCGACGGAACAAGAAGTCCCAATGAAGCCGAGCGTCTTGAAAAAGGATATTCAACAGCGTGGCTCCATCATAAAGGGAGAAACAAGCATCACTTTGAATACTGGACTGATTATGACCCCCACACTCACAGAATAATGCCCGTAAAAATGCCAAAAAATTATGTTGCGGAAATGTTTTGTGACAGAGTTGCCGCAAGCAAGATTTATCAGGGCGGAAACTATAACAAAAACCATCCGCTTGAATATTTTCTCCGCGCAAAAGACACCCGCGTTATCCACCCAGAAACCTCCGATCAGCTTGAATTTCTTCTTCGTATGCTTTCTGAAAAAGGCGAAAAAGAGACATTTAAGTATATTAAAAATGAGTTTTTAAAAAAATAAACCGTCTCAAACGAGACGGTTTTTTATTATGGAATACAATCACACTTCCGGCTTTTATTCTTCTTTCATTGATGTAAATCTCGCGTGCAGATGCACCATATGAGCAACTGAAAAACAAAGGCTGTAGAGAATATTTTTCTCTTCCGACTGCGTTTCTCCGCACTTGTCCATAGCTTTTTTAAAACCAAAAATGAACAAAATCATATTTTCCAGTTCGTCACACATATAATCATATGCCACCGGCACAGAATAGGACTGCCTCTGCATCTCCAGCATCAGATTTACATTCTCCAGGGAAATGATTGTCTTTGCAATGGTAACAAAGAAAAGATGCGCTATGTGCTCAGCAAAATACTGCTTTCTCACCGGGTTTGGAATGAGCCCTTTTTTTACATAATTACTCACCATAGACGAGGTTATTTCCATACACCCGAGAGGTTTTAAGCATCCGTTTACATATTTAGTTGTCTGTTCAAGGTAAAGCCCCATGTCCGGAATCTCTTTGTACCGCGGTAAACGGAACCCGCATACCGACTCCGCAATGTGCTGTTTAATAACTGTTTTCATACCTTTATTATAAAATAATCAGCAAAACTTGTCAACAAGTTTTTAAAAAACTCTTTACAAGTTTTATAAGACTTGATATAATATTCTTGTATTAAATCAGATTGGAGACTGTTATGGAAAGTAAAATAATACTTGATTCTGCCGGCGATATAATGGTTTTGGACGGGATTGCCCTCGCAAGTGTTCCCATGAAAATCATTGCCGGCGATATTGAATTCACTGACAACAATCAGCTTGATGTGGAAAATATGATAGATTTTTTAGCCGGTTTCAAAGGCAAGGTTTCTTCCGCCTGCCCCAGCGTAGGCGAATTTATTGAA
>JAZOQS010000154.1:0-4431 GCA_045656205.1 Clostridia bacterium
GGTTGGGTATAAAAAAGCTGATAATATGGTTATTAACAGAGTTATCCACAGTTTCCACAACGAGTTATTTTGAAAAGTAGCATATAAAATAAACAGTTTTTGTAAGATGGTTTACATAAATAGTGTTTGCAACCTTATGTAATTTTATGTTATGTCCGAAACCCCTTTAAAACAGGTTATTAACAGAGTTATCCACACTTTCCACAAAGGATTATTGGATTAGGACAATTTTATTTTAACTTAAGGAACCGGAAAAGTAAAGTGATTTTTTGAAAAAATAATTGATTTTTTATGTATGATATTATACAATATAATTATACTGATTTACGGAGTGATTTACAGTGAGCGAAAGAATATATGATACAGTAATAATAGGAGCAGGTCCTGGTGGAATGACAGCGGCATCTTATGCGGCACGTGCAGGGCTTAAAGTGCTTGTGCTTGAGGGACTTATTCCGGGTGGGCAGATGGGGACAACCTTTGAAGTTGAGAACTATCCGGGAATGAACAATGTTCTGTCGGGGGCGGAACTTGCAATGGATTTTGAGGGACAGGCAAAAAAATTCGGAGCGGAAATAGCTTTTGAACGAGCTGAAAAGGTTGATTTTTCAGGCGATATGAAAATTATAACCACCGACTCGGGAGAAGTTCAGGCAAGGACGGTTGTTCTGGCGATGGGTGCAAAACCGCGAAAACTCAAGATTCCCGGGGAAGAGCAGTTTTCCGGAATTGGTGTTTCTTACTGTGCAACCTGCGACGGAGCTTTCTATAAAGGCAAAGATACTGTTGTTGCAGGCGGCGGGGATACCGCGCTTGAGGATGCAATATTCTTAAGTAAATATTGCAGAAAGGTTTATCTTGTTCACAGAAGGGACAAGTTCAGAGCGGCATATGCTCTTGAAAAAAGAGTCCGTGAAATAGAAAATATCGAGCTTGTACTTTGTGCCAATGTTGTTGAAATTAAAGGCGATGGCAAAGTTAATGCAGTTGTTATCAAAAATAATAACGGTGAAATAACAGAAATTCAGGCTGACGGAATTTTCGTTGCTGTAGGTACAGAACCCGGCGGTGAAGATATAACTGCCGACATCAGAAAAAATAATGCAGGATATATTATAACCGATGAAAAAATGCAGACATCTGTTAAAGGGGTGTATGCGGTGGGGGATATCCGTGAAAAAGAACTCCGCCAGATAGTAACTGCTGCAGCAGACGGTGCTATCGCGGCACATATGATTTCAAAATATCTTGAGGAAATATAATGGACAGATTGTTGATATTATACAATGAAGAGTTGACCTCAGAATCCTTTAAATATCAGTATGAAAGCTATAAAAAGGCGTTTGAAAATATTGGAGTAGAATCGGAAATATGCCCGACGTCCGCGTATATGTCCACACTGTTTGATGGCGGTGTGAATATAAATGCAGATGCAGTCATATTTTTAGATAAAGATGTTCTGGCAGCGTCACTTATTGAGTCGAGGGGGATCCCGGTTTTTAACTCGTCCGAATGTATAAGAATCTGTGACGATAAAGCACTGACATATCTTACGCTCTATAATAAGAAATTGCCAATTCCGAAAACGATAATTGCACCTAAAACATATCAGGAAAGTCAATCGGAAAACTGGTGCATTAAAGCGGCAGAGATTATAGGGCATCCGCTTGTGATAAAAGAAAGCTTCGGCTCACTCGGGATGCAGGTCTATATGGCAAAAAATGAAAACGAAATGCTTGAAACTGTAAAAAAAATAGGGACAAAACCCTTTGTTATACAGGAATATCTTGAAAAGGGCGCAGGTTGGGATTTGCGTGTGATTACCGCAGGCGGCGAGGTTGTGGGTGCAATAAAAAGAAGCAGCACGACGGATTTTCGTGCAAATGCTGCACTTGGAGGAGCAGTAGAGCCAATCAATCTTAAAGAAAGTGAGAAAAAACTGGCTCTTGCTGCAGCAGAGGCGTGCGGTGCATTTTTTGCCGGTGTTGATTTGATTCTCGGTGAAGACGGATATAAAATATGCGAGGTCAATTCCAATATGCTTTTTGAGGCGGCAGATAAAGCACTCGGCATTTCTGTTGCCGCAGAAATTGCAAAAAAGATAAAAACCATTGTTTAAATAAATAAACTTTTGAAGTTAACAACTCACTCATTTGGCTAATTTATATAAAAAAATAAATAGCTGTTGACTAACACTTGAAAATCATATATAATGAGCATATTGAGTAAAATAGAGCTATTGTCGCTTTGCGGCAAAAAGGAGCGATTATTGTATGTATTCGAGAGAAATTACGGTCACAAACCAGGTGGGTCTGCATTCAAGACCTGCAACATTTTTCATACAAAAGGCAAACACTTTTGAATCGTCAATATGGGTAGAAAAGGAACAGCATAAAGTAAATGCAAAAAGCTTGCTTGGTGTTCTTTCACTCGGCGTAACTCAGGGTGAATCAATCACAGTGGCTGCTAACGGTTCTGATGAAAAAGAAGCTGTTGACAGTCTTACAGAACTTATCCGTTCATATCTTGACGAATAAAAAAACAGGATGCCTTGGGCATCCTTTTTTTGTGGAGGAATATCATGGGATTTGAGGAAAAATTAAAACAGGTTCCCAGACTTCCCGGCGTTTATATTATGAAATCCGCAGAAGGGGAGGTAATATATGTCGGCAAGTCAAAAGCGCTCAGAAACAGATTGGGACAGTATTTTAAAAAATCCGGGCACACGGGCAAGGTGGGTGCTATGGTGGCAAATATTGCCGACTTTGAATATATTGTTACAGCTACCGAGATAGAAGCGCTTGTTCTGGAATGCAATCTTATAAAAAAGTATAGTCCTCATTATAATATTCTGCTTAAAGACAACAAGCAGTATCCTTTTATAAAAATAAGTGTGAAAGATGAATATCCCAAAATGCAGATTGCCCGTCGCGCACTTAAAGACGGTGCAAAGTATTACGGACCTTTTACTGCCGGCGTGGCAAGGCAGACAATGGATGTTATATATAAAATTTTCAGACTGCCCGATTGCAAGAGGGTTTTCCCAAAAGATATCGGCAAAGGCAGACCATGCCTTAATTATCATATCGGCAAATGCGTTGCTCCCTGCAACGGAAATCTTTCAAAAGCAGAATACCGCAGAATAATTGACGAGGTTTGTGATTTTCTTGACGGGAAGAGCAGTGATATTATAAAAAGCCTGCGTATGCAGATGACCGAAGCTTCTGATAATCTTGAATTTGAAAAAGCGGCGGATCTCCGTGACAAAATAAACAGGATAAAAGAGCTTGCGGAAAAACAGAATATTACAGCGGTTGGCAGCGGAGATAAAGATATCCTTGCAATAAAGGCGGATAATGAAATAGCAAATATACAGATTTTCAATGTAAGAAATGGGAAAATGCTTGGCAGAAACCAGATGTGGGTGGATTTAACCCTTGGTGAAGAGCCGGCAGATGTGCTTGAAAGCTTTATAATGCAGTATTACATTGAAAGTGAATTTATTCCACAGACGGTGCTGACGAATATTTTGCCTCAAAATGCAGAGCTTATAGAAAGCTGGCTTTCCGAAAAACAGGGGGTAAAAATAACCATAAGAGTCCCGGAAAGAGGAACATCAAAAGATATTATGAATATGGCAATTCTCAACGCTTCGGAGGCCTTCAAACAGCGCAGTGAACAGAAAATAAAGAATATGCGTGAAAAAAGAAATCTTATGGCAACCCTGAAAGCTGAACTCGGACTTGATATGGATGTTAACAGAATTGAAGCCTATGACATTTCAAACACATCGGGTAAAGATTCGGTGGGTGGAATGATAACGGTTGAAAACGGGGAATTTAAAAAGAGCGATTACAGACTCTTTAAAATTAAAACCGTTGAGGGTATGGACGATTATGCCTCAACAAAAGAGGTTGTGCGTCGCAGACTTAAAAGGAGCGGCGAGGATATAAAATTTGCAAGGCTTCCTGATGTGATATTTGCAGACGGGGGAATGGGGCATGTTACGGCAATAAGAGAAACGGTGGAAGAGTTTGGGCTTGATATTCCGGTGTTCGGTATGGTCAAGGATTTAAAACATCGTACCGACAGGCTTATTTCATCGGACGGGGAAATCATAAGTCTTTCGGAAGAAACATTCCGATTTGTGACGGCTATCCAGAACGAGGTTCACCGCTTTGCGATAGGCTATCATAAAAAGCTCAGAAGTGATGCACTGACAAGGTCCGAACTTGATAATATTGACGGAATAGGTCCGGTGAAAAAGAGAGCACTTCTGCGTGCTTTCGGCAGTGTAAAAGCAATATCTGAAGCAACGGTGCCCCAGCTTTCGGCAGCTGAGGGAATAAAGGAAGAACTTGCTAAAAAAATATACAAATATTTTCATGATTAAAGTTGATTTTTCTAAAATGTTATAGTATAATAAAATCA
>JAZOQS010000155.1:0-2080 GCA_045656205.1 Clostridia bacterium
ATTGTAATAAGAAGCGATATATTTTCTTGGTCACCTGATTTTGAAAAAATTGTTGTAGATGCGATTGCCAACAAAAAAGTGTGTTTTGTTATTTTGACAAATGACCTTGAGAGCATACCTCAAAGCATCCGCAGCAAAATACGAGTGATGCAATAAGTTAAAACTCCTCTGCATTGTGAACAGAACCAGTAAAAACGGACAATAGACAAAACACCCCCATGTGTAGGATAATAACTACACATGGGGGTGTATTTATGAGTAAACGAAAATGGACAAATATAAAAGCAAAAGAACCGCTGATAATCGCGATGAGAGAAGCGGGGATGACGCGGCAGGAAATTGCAGACGAGCTTGGCTTGGAGAAACAACAGATCAAGTGGTGGGTCAACCGGTATAATAAACGTCAGGTTGCATTGCGGTATCCTCAATCCGAGCCCAAGCCGAAAGGACGGCCGAGGAAGGATGGACAACCGCCAAAACAGAACATTGAAACTGAGGTAAAACGGCTTCGAATGGAAAACAAATTGCTGCGGGATTTTCTGCAGTCCACGGAAAGGAAGTGATGCCAAAAGTAAAGTACGCAGTTATATATCGTCACCGGAATGAGTACCCGGTATCTGTCATGTGTAAGTTTTTTAAGGTGTCCAGAAGTGGTTACTATGACTTTATAAAACGACTTGGACGGCGAGAGTATGATGCAGATCTGGCTGAGAAGATCCAGGCGTGTCAGAATCAAACAGATAAAACTTACGGTTATAGACGGGTATGGAAGTGGCTACAGGACAGAAATATTAAGAGAAATCCAAAAACTGTGCTTAGAGTGATGAAAAAGTATGGTTTGTTGTCCGAAATTCGCCGTCGCAGGAAGTGGATAAACCTTGGACAGCAAGTACATAAGTACCAGAATCTGCTTAAACGGCAGTTCCGCGCAGACAGACCGAACACTAAGTGGGTCACAGACATTTCCTACATCCACACAAAAGAGGGTGTGTTGTACTTGTCTATGATCCGGGATCTGTATGACAACAGCATTGTATCCTATAAGACTGCCACACAGCAGACAGTGAATCTTGTTCTGGACACGATTAGGCTTGCAATGAAGAAGGAGAAAAAAAGAGTCGCTGCGGAGTTGCAGCTCCACAGCGACCAAGGCTTTCAATATACATCCACAGCATATTTTAAGCTAACTCAATCTTACGGGATAACGCCATCAATGTCAAGCAAGGGAAATCCTTATGATAATGCAATGGCCGAAAATTTCTTTTCTATTCTGAAAACAGAATGTATTTACCGGCACAAGCCGAAAACGTTCAAGGAAGCAAATGACATGATTGACAGATACATTCATTTCTACAACCATGAACGCATCCAGAATAAAACTGGAGTGGCGCCGCTGACGCTACGCCACTCCGCATGAATTAAATATTTCCCACACAGGGTGCTTTTTGTGCTGTCCGCACAAGCTGGGGCAGTTCATTGCGCAGAGGAGTTTTTCTTTTGGGCGGTATAATCTCTGTGCGTTTACAGATCCTAACAGCGTAATTTGTAAAATTATTGTAGGGGCGGGAAAAGGCTCCCTCTGATGAGGGAGCTGGCAAAAATCTTTGATTTTTGACTGAGGGAGAGAACGACTACCCCTCAGTCAGCCTGTTCGGCTGACAGCTCCCCTGACAAGGGGAGCCTTTGGGTGTGCCGCAGAAAAGGAGAAAGATATATGAAAGCAACCGGTATCGTCCGTCGGGTGGATGACCTCGGGCGTATTGTGATCCCCAAAGAAATCCGCCGCACCCTCCGTATCCGCGAGGGCGACCCCTTGCTGACAACATTGACACCAATCGACCGATTCTGCTGGGCGATACATAGTGTAGTGAATAGGTATAACGAACAGAAAGTTTGATAAAATATTCTTTTGCAAAAGGGTTGAATTATAGCAGGGCGGGTGTTAAAATCTCGTTAATAAAAACATTCAAAACCCACATATTTTAGGTAGGAAATGAAGAAATGGATTCGATAAATGAAAATCAAAAAAGAATAGAATGGATAGACGCATTAAAAGGATTTTTGATTTTTTGCGTAACAT
>JAZOQS010000156.1:0-2346 GCA_045656205.1 Clostridia bacterium
GGGTCGGATGAAATATTAAACTTTGCATTTATGGCATATTGTGATGATACTCATTCCGCCATTTTTCCCGATATAACCTATGGGTTTTATCCGGTTTTTGCAGAAATCAACAACATTCCTTACGAGGAAATTCCGCTCAAAGAGGATTTCACCATTGATATAACCGATTATATCGGCAAAAACAAAACCATTTTCATTGCAAATCCCAACGCACCGACAGGTATAGCATTAAAACCGTCGGAAATTGAAGAGATATTAAAGTCTAATCCTGACAATGTTGTGGTTATTGACGAAGCTTACGTCGATTTCGGCGGTGAAAGTTGTGTTCCTCTTATAAAGAAATATGACAATCTTCTCGTGACACAGACTTTCTCAAAATCACGTTCAATGGCAGGTGCAAGACTTGGTTTTGGTGTTGGAAACGCTAAGCTTATTCAGGATTTAAACACAATCAAATATTCCACCAACCCATACAACATCAACCGCACCACAATGGCGGCAGGCTATGGTGTTTTATGCGACGAAAATTACACAAAAACAAACTGCGATGCCATTGTTAAAAGCAGAGCATTTACTGAATGTGAGCTTAAGCGTCTCGGCTTTACTTTTACAGCCTCTCTTGCAAATTTCGTGTTTGCAAAGCATGAAAAAATAAGTGGCAAAGAGCTTTATCTCAAACTTAAAGAAAAAGGCGTTTTAATCCGCCATTTTGATAAAGAAAAAATCAAAGATTATAACCGAATAACCATCGGTACTTTAGAGCAGATGAAAACTTTCATCAGTGAAACCGAAAAAATACTGGAGGAAATAAAATGAGAACTTCCGAAATCAAAAGAAAAACAGCTGAAACAGATATCATTTTAAGCCTTAATATTGACGGCACAGGTAAATCGGAAATTAATACAGGCTGCGGTTTTCTTGACCATATGCTGACACTTTTTGCAAAGCACGGCAGATTTGACCTCAATGTATCCTGCAAAGGCGATACATATGTTGACGACCACCACACTGTTGAAGACATCGGTATTGCTTTGGGATGTGCTTTTGAAGAGGCTTTGGGTGACAAAAAAGGCATTATAAGATATGGCAGTACCATTCTCCCTATGGATGAGGCTCTTATTCTGTCTGCAGTTGATTTGTCGGGCAGAAGCTATCTCGCTTTCGGTCTTGACATTCCTGCCCAAAAGGTTGGAACTTTCGACACCGAGCTTGTGCGTGAATTTTTCATCGCATTTTCATCCAATGCAAAGCTCAATCTGCACTTAAAACAGCTTGAGGGACTTAATTCTCACCACATTATTGAGGGTGCGTTTAAATCTGTTGCAAGAAGTCTTAAAGCGGCTGTAAAAATCGACAGTGATTTTGCTGATGAAATTCCTTCCACAAAAGGGGTGCTCTGATGATTGCCATAATTGATTACGGTGTCGGCAATCTGTTTTCACTGCAGAGTTCTTTTAAAGCCATTGGCGCTGACATAATTGTCACAAACGACATAAATAAAATTAAAGATGCAGAAAAGATTATACTCCCCGGCGTGGGAGCTTTCGAAGATGCTGCTAAAAAACTTAACACCACCGGTCTTGGCGAGATTGTTATAAACGAAGCTAAAAACGGCAAACCTCTTTTGGGTATATGTCTTGGTATGCAGCTTCTTTTGGACAAAAGCTTTGAGTTTGGTGAACATAAAGGGCTCGGACTTATATCGGGCGAAATCCGCTCCATTTCCGAGGTTATTCCTGATACTCTCAAAATTCCGCAGATTGGCTGGAATGCACTTAAAATAAAGGGTGAAAAATCTCCGCTTTTCAAATATATAAATGATGGAGATTTTGTGTATTTCGTTCACTCTTATCACGGAACAAACTGCGAAAAAAACACAATCGCGACTACCGAATATGGTGCAGAGCTTACCGCGGCGGTAGCTAAAGATAACATTTTCGGTTGCCAGTTCCATCCTGAAAAAAGCGGAAGCGTGGGACTTAGTATTCTCCGTGCTTTCTGCGAAATGGAGGTGTAGAACATGCATATTTTTCCTGCAATAGATTTGGTTGGCGGTAAGGCTGTGCGACTTTTTAAGGGTGATTACAGGCAGATGACTGTTTACAGCGACAGTCCGCTTGATGTTGCAAAAGATTTTGAAAATCAGGGGGCAACACACATTCATCTTGTTGACCTTGAAGGCGCAAAGGACGGCACTACCCCCAACATTGAAACTGTTAAATCAATTGCGCAAAACACCTCTCTTTTTACCGAAATCGGCGGTGGTATCCGCAACATGGAAACTGCCGAGAAATATATTTCATGTGGTGTTGACCGAATAATCCTCGGCACAGCCGCAGTAACAGA
>JAZOQS010000157.1:0-3695 GCA_045656205.1 Clostridia bacterium
TCGGTTTCTGTAGCCGCAAATTCTACATCCGCCGTCTGCACGCCTTCGGCAATCGCCATTCCGCTTATAACAAGAATTGCTATTATAAGCACTGAAATTACTCTGAAAAACATCGGTTTTTTCATTATTTTTCCTCCTTTCCGAAAGCGCTTATATCTGCAAACAGAGATACTTCCACAGATACATAATAATTATACCATTTCAAGGCCTCATATGTCAATGTATATTTTATACAAATGAAAGCCCCGATTTTGGTCACAATTACGGAATATGGGGTTTTGCAAATAAATAAAAAAAGACCGACGCATTCGCGTCGGCCTTTAATTTTTACTGATTAAGCATTGTTAGTGCCAAAAGTTGATTCGGATGTCATATAATAGCTGGTAATAGCAGCCACGTCAACACCTGAAACGCCGTATTTCGCCGCCTCGTCACTTGCGAGCCAGCTTGAAAGACTTGCAATTTTGTTGCTAACTTCGAATTCTCTGATTTCAGCAACAGGCTTTACATATGTTTTCATTGCTATTCCCTCCTATTATTCTACTACAAATTCTACTTCTTTGCCCCAAGCATACTGGTCTTCACCATATTTTACATATGATTTAACCCGGTATGTGCCTTTGTTGAATCTGATAAATCTGATACCATATTTACCATCAATCTGGTTTTCAGCTTTAAAGTAAGGACCAACCTTAGCCTGTCTTTCAACTTCATAAGGTTCGAATTCGTCATTTTCTTCATTCAATTTTTCAAGGTACATACCTGCTTCTAAAATTTCCTGACCTGCAGGAGCAATAGCTTTACCAAACATGAGTTTGGATTCATATTTTTCATCAGGATCTTCTGATTCAGGTTTTCCGGGCAGAGTGTGAATATCTGCGCCAGACATTGCTTTAACTTCTTCTGTTGTTGTAGCTTCTGTGAAAGCAATAACAATATCTTTCGCTCCGTCTACTTTAACAGACAATTTGCCGTCACCGGCAAAAGGAACACCATTAACTGTAACAGCTGCTACGTTGCCAAGGTGAGGAATAATTTCAAAGTTGATTACTTCATCTTTGTTAACTGCTACAGGTGTTGCAGAAAGGTTAGCTGCATCGTAGTCATTTTCGACAAAGCCGTCACCTGTTACTGTGAGTGTTACATCATAAGTAAGAGCTGTAAAGTTGAAAGTTTTTGTTTTTGCTTCAGCAACATCCATACCACCGGCAATAACTGTATATCCCCCAGGTTCTGCACCTGTAAGATCAAGAGTAACCGGTGTAGCTTTTTCCGCGAACTGGTTAATGTACACAACGTCTGCGCCTTCAAGAGCTTCGCCTCTATACACGAGCATAGTTGTCTGTGATGCTGTTGTCTTATTCCAATCATAACCAATTGTTACCATGGTGTTATCTGAATCTGCATCAGATACCGGGAGAAGTTCAACATCAGCCGCAAGTGCTGTAAATGAGCAAAGCATCGCAACCGCCATGATCATTGCAGCAATCTTTTTAAATGATCTCATAGTATTTAAACCTCCTTAATGTTATAGGAAAATAAAATATTCCGAGCACGACCTTTGACCGCAAGCAACTGCCGCATCCCGCATATTTTAACATACCTTTATAAAAGGTACGCAATCATAACATAAAAACAGAGTCGCAACACACTATTTTTAGCTATGTAATAATATTGTAACATAACCCCGGCAAAAAAGCAAGAAGGATTTTAGGTAAAAATATACAATAATTCTGCCGGTTTTTTGTTAAAAGCATACATCGGAGGCAATCTTCTTTCTTTTTCAGACTCTCGCTTCTTATCTCTTGACAAAAAGCCCATCCTTTGGTAATATATAATAATGAATATTAATTCCGGAAAGGATTGACTCTAAATGTTAAATTCAGATAAAAGCATGGAGAAAATTGTTGCTCTTTGCAAGGGCAGAGGTTTTGTGTTCCCCGGCTCGGAAATTTACGGCGGACTTGCAAACACCTGGGACTACGGTCCTTTAGGCGTTGAGTTCAAAAACAACGTAAAACGCGCATGGTGGAAAAAGTTCGTTCAGGAATCCCCCTACAATGTAGGTCTTGATTCCGCTATTCTCATGAACCCCCAGACCTGGGTGGCTTCCGGTCACGTTGGCGGCTTCTCCGATCCGCTTATGGACTGTAAAGAATGTAAAACACGTCACCGTGCAGATAAACTTATTGAAGATTATGCTGCAGAAAAAGGCGAAGTTATAAACGTTGGCGGCTGGTCCGACCAGCAGATGCTCGATTACATAATCGAAAACAACATTGTTTGTCCCGAATGCGGCAAGCTCAACTATACCGACATCAGAAAATTCAACCTGATGTTCAAAACATTCCAGGGCGTTACTGAAGATTCCAAGGCTGAACTCTTCCTCCGTCCCGAAACAGCGCAGGGTATTTTTGTTAACTTCAAAAATATTCAGCGTTCAACAAGAAAGAAAATTCCTTTTGGCGTAGGTCAGGTTGGTAAATCTTTCCGTAACGAAATTACTCCCGGTAACTTCACATTCAGAACAAGAGAATTTGAACAGATGGAGCTTGAATTCTTCTGCGCTCCAGGCACTGACCTTGAGTGGTTCCCTTACTGGAGAGGCTACTGCGAAAACTGGCTTTATAGCCTTGGCATAAAGAAAGAAAACTTAAAACTTCGCGACCACGATCCCGAAGAACTTTCACACTATTCAAAAGCAACAACCGACATTGAGTTTATGTTCCCGTTTGGTTGGGGCGAGCTCTGGGGTATTGCAGACAGAACAGATTTTGACCTTACACAGCACGCAAACCACTCAGGCGAAAACATGGAATATGTTGACCCCTACACTAACGAAAAATATATTCCTTATGTTGTTGAGCCGTCACTCGGTGCAGACCGTGTTGCTCTTGCATTCCTGGTTGAAGCATATGACGAAGAAGAAGTTGGTGAAGGCGATGTAAGAACAGTGCTCAGACTTCATCCGGCACTTGCTCCTTACAAAGCAGCAGTTCTTCCCCTTTCCAAAAAGCTCTCAGAAAAAGCTGAAGAAGTTTTTGCTGAAATTTCCAAAGACTTCATGTGCGAATTTGACGATGCAGGCAGCATAGGCAAACGTTACAGAAGACAGGACGAAATCGGTACACCCATCTGTATCACTTACGACTTTGAAAGCGAAGAAACAGGCACTGTTACAGTTC
Source organism: Clostridia bacterium (assembly GCA_045656205.1). Taxonomy (GTDB): domain Bacteria; phylum Bacillota; class Clostridia; order RUG12999; family RUG12999; genus RGIG7450. The sequence goes on from JAZOQS010000157.1 coordinate 3,186, forward strand.
GTGACCGTGATACTATGGAGCAGGAAAGAATCGCAATCGCAGACCTTAAAGAATATATAGCTAAAAAGCTTACATTCTAAACCATAATCGGCAGATAATAACGCTGCCTATAATACCGCATAAATCCGCCAGCAATGCCGCGTGCAATGTATGGCGGATATTTTTTACCTTTGCTATACCGTAATAGAGGGCAACTGTGTAAAAGGTTGTTTCGGTGGACCCCATCATAACGGCAGCAATCCTGCCGGCATAACTGTCCGGTCCCTGTGATTTTATAATATCGCTTACAATACTTACCGATCCGCTCCCCGAAAAAGGTCGCAGAAGTGCAAGCGGAATTATTTCGGCAGGCATACCTATAAGTTTCAAAACCGGCGACAGCGCATAAGCTATCATTTCCACCGCTCCCGAAGCTTTAAACATACTGACCGCAACAAGAATGCCCACTATGCTGGGCACAATCCCGACAAGGGTTTTAAGTCCATCGGTTGCTCCTGCTACAAAAGGCGC
>JAZOQS010000158.1:0-2309 GCA_045656205.1 Clostridia bacterium
AGAAACAAGAGAGATTTTATATCAGGCAGTAGTTGCCATCGGTAACAAAATGATGGAATATGCCGGACAGGGTGTTACAAACCAGGGCTTCTTCCATCCCACAAACAACTTAAGACTTTATAAGCTCACAGGTTGCGACCCGAAATATGAATTTCTGCATGATGCATACAAAAAACAGATTACAACAATCATGCGTGAGGATATTTACGGTGTTCACATTGAATATTCAGATGGTTATGGTGTTCACGAAGGTCACTTTATTGAAAGCGGATTCGACTCCTCATATGAATATATGAACAGAGAAGAATGGACAGAAACATATCTTGAATATCGTGGTTGCAAAAACGCTGACTCTGTTCTTCTTGATAAAATGACAAAGGTTACAGAAGAAGTGCTTGAGTTTGAAACATACTTCTGCCTGCCTCAGCCGGGACAGACTGCATTTAACCTTGCAAACTCATGGACTTCCAGAACAGAAAATGAATTTGGTAACGGAAACCAGCCCGGATTTGAAAAGCTGTTCCATCTTTTCCCGATGGCGGCACTCAGATGGAAAGTTAAAAACCCCGGAGACGGTCTCTGGAACTCAGGAACATATCCTCAGGTTATAAACACTGAAGAATGGGCATGGAGACAGATTGAAGAATTCTATCCCAAATATGAACAGTATTATACACCAGAATCCAACAGACACGGAAACAACTGGCCGCTTACAACATACGAAGCATTTAATGCCGGCGTAGTTGCAGACAGCTCAGACCTTATTCTTCCTTGTTATCAGGAAGATGGACTCAAACTTCAGACAAGTGAAGTTATCGCACTTAAACACAAAGGACTCTATCTGCTTAATGTATACCAGAACAGACATGCGTATAAAGGAACATACAGCATGGTTGGCGGTGCTCCTGTAATGATCTGGAGCGAAAACACAGGTGTTGTTGAACGTTCTAAAAAGGTTTACGGAAAAAATACAAAATTTATTGCCGAAAATGAAAGTGAACTTATGCACGCTTCCGTTTACGGAACGGTTGGCGGTGAGTTCTTCCACAGCGGTAAAGAAGGTCATAAGGGTTATGGGGAAACAGAAGAAAACAAACTGACATGGATTGAAGAAGGCAAAAAATTTGCTATTTCAGGAAGATTCCCCGATACACAAATGATAATCACCTGGACATATGAACTGACAGATACCGGTATTGATATGACAGTATCAGTAAGCGGAATTGGTGCAGAAGATGACCTCTGGCTCAACTTCCCCATTAATGGTCAGGATAAAAAAGGCAAAGTGGAATTTGATTCAAAAGCAGGCAAACTTGATTATATTTATGACGGTGGAAAAGGACAGATGAGCTTCAGCTGGGATTCTGCAAATGAAAGCAAATTCCTTGAAGTTTCGGAAGACAGCCTCAACTTAAACAGACTCAGAATTAAAATTCCTGCAAACGGCCTTACAATGCACATTAAAGCTGTAAAATAAGGAGTTACATTATGAACTTTCACGATAGAATGCTCCCGACATCAAAAGAGTACGCCTTTTATGAAGAAGGATACTTTGTATGGTGTGCAACAATGTTTAAACATATGGACAGTTACTATATGGTTTACTCAAGATGGGAGCAGGAAAAAGGCTTTCAGGCGTGGGTTACAGATTCGGAGGTTTGCCTCGCTAAAGCAGATTCCATGCTGGGCAAGTTCCATCATGTAAAGGTACTGTTTGACAGTAAAGGTGAGAAGGGCAGAAGAAAAGTTTATCATAATCCGACAGTAATGGAATATAAAGGTAAATACTATCTTTACTTTATGATGAACGAAGGTGATGGCGACTGGTGGGGACATAGAAATAACCAGCGGATTGGTGTTGCATATACTGACAATCCGGAAGGCGAATGGATTAAATCAGAAAAGCCGGTTATTGATATCTCAGATGAAGGTATCGACTCGCTTATGACGTCAAACCCGACGGCTCTTGTGACATATGATGATAAAATACTTATGGTTTACAAAGCTGTTTCCAAAGACGGCGAACTTCCAAAAGGCGGAAAAGTGCTGTGTGGCGTGGCATATGCGGACAATCCGCTGGGGCCGTTTGTTAAGGACGGAGCACCCGTTATGGAAAATCCTGAAAATCCCTGGTCGGTAGAAGACCCTTACATATGGAAAGAGGATGGAAAATACTACGCATTAGTAAAGGATTTTCATGGATATTTTACCAAAACAGACGGACGTGCAGTTGCACTTTTTACATCGGAGGATGGACACGACTGGCAGTGTGACAGTGAGCATCCGCTTGCGCTTAGAACCAGACTTGA
>JAZOQS010000159.1:0-11496 GCA_045656205.1 Clostridia bacterium
TCCTTTCTCAATGTTCAGTCAGTTTATGGGCGGAAAAGGTATAACTGAAAAAGTCAACGGCAAAACAGGCAAAAAAGAAAAGAAGAATAAGGACAGAAAGTTCCTTGAAATGTATGGAACAAACCTTACAACCAAAGCCAGAAACGGCGAGGTTGACAGGGTGATTGGCAGAGATGCTGAAATCACAAGGGTTATGCAGATTTTAAACAGAAGAACAAAGAATAATCCTTGTTTAATCGGTGAGCCAGGGGTAGGTAAAACTGCAATTGCCGAGGGGCTGGCGGTTAAAATTGTAAATGGTGAGGTTCCTGCAAAGCTTTTAAAATACGAAATTTATCTTATTGATATGTCAGCTATGGTTGCAGGCACACAGTTTCGCGGTCAGTTTGAACAGCGTCTTAAAAATCTCATAAGCGAGGTTAAAAAGCTTGGAAACATTATCCTTGTAATTGACGAGGTTCACAACATTGTCGGCGCCGGTGACGCCGAGGGTGGTGCCATGAACGCGGCTAACATTTTAAAGCCAGCTCTTGCGCGCGGTGAAATTCAGATAATCGGTGCAACAACTTTAACCGAATACCGCAAAAAAATCGAAAAGGATTCTGCGCTTGAACGCCGTTTCCAGCCTGTTCTTATCGGTGAGCCATCTCCCATGGACACCATTGAGATTATCAAGGGTATTAAAGATTATTATGAGACATATCATAAAGTAAGAATTTCCGACGAGGTTATAAAAGCGGCTGTTCTTTTATCCGAGAGATATATTCACGACCGTTTTATGCCCGACAAGGCAATTGATATTATTGACGAGGCGTCTTCAAAAGTTAACCTTGCAAATCAAACGCTCATCGAACTTGCCGACCTTAAGTTGGAGCTTTCAGATATAGGTCGCGAACGCGATGAGGTTGACCCCGAAGATTTCCAGAAAATTGCCGATCTTAAATCCGCAGAGTGCCGGATACTCGACAGAATAAGGGAAATCGAGCTGTCTGATGTTTATATGGATGTAACCGTTGAAGATGTGACCGAGGTTGTTCAGCTTTGGACCAACATCCCCGTAAAAGCGCTTACGGAAGTGGATTCTGCAAAGCTTTTAAATCTCGAAGATCAGCTTCACGAGAGCGTTATCGGTCAGGACAAGGCAGTTGATGCGATTGCAAGGGCTGTTCGCCGAAAACGTGCCGGCATCAACATCAAAAAGCGCCCGATATCTTTCATTTTCGTTGGTCCTACCGGCGTTGGTAAAACCGAGCTTGTAAAAACACTTGCACGCTCAATGTTCGGCAGTGAGAGTGCTCTTATCCGTCTTGACATGTCGGAATATATGGAAAAACATTCGGTTTCAAAGCTTATCGGTTCTCCCCCGGGATATGTGGGATATGACGAAGCAGGTCAGCTGACAGAGAAAATCAGGCGCAACCCTTACTCTGTGATTCTGCTTGACGAAATTGAAAAGGCTCACGCTGATGTGTTCAACATTTTCCTGCAGGTTTTAGACGACGGAAGAATTACCGATGCACAGGGCAGAACAATTAATTTTGAAAATACTGTTATTATAATGACATCAAATGCAGGTAGCGAGCTTAAAACTGGTAGTATGGGATTTGAAAGTTATGCATCACAGGGCAAATATGAAAAAGCCCTTTCACAGCTTTTCCGTCCCGAATTTTTAAACCGTGTTGACGAAATCATTGAGTTTGATTACCTCACACAGGATGACCTTATAAAAATTGCAGAGCTTATTTTGTCCGAGCTTGCAAAAGGTCTTGCAGAAAAAAATATTACCATGACGGTAAGCGATGAGGCTAAAAAGCTCATTGTGGAAAAGGGATATGACGAGAAATTCGGTGCTCGTCCGCTCCGCCGTGTGGTGTTGCGCGAGATTGAGGATGTTATAGCTTCAAAAGTTATTTCGGGCGAAATTAAAGAAGGAAGAAATATTTGCATAGATGCTGCAAATAATAATTTCATAATACTTTAATTTTATTTTCATACAGTTTTCAAAAAGCAGATTTATAATACAAATATAAACTGAGAAGAAAGGATTGATAATATGTCAGATTTAAACGATTTCAGATGGTATAATGACGACTTTCAGAATAACACTCCGGCAGCCGGTTCACAGGTGCCGGAAAAGAAAAAACGCTCAAAGAAAGGATGGTATATCGCTCTTGTCTGTGTGATGGCGGCTATAATGATTGCAAGCACAACAGTTACTGTTTTTGTCCTTGCATCAAATGCCAATCCCCGTACACACGGAAATTCACTTTTTACAGACACGGAAGCTTCCTTTTCACACGAGCAGCTGACTGACGGCAAGCGTGAGTCCATGACAACTGTTGATGTTGCCGCTAAGGTTGGCCCGTCAGTTGTTGGAATCACTACCAAATACACCTACCGTTCTTTCTTTGGTCAGGCTTATGAACAGTCGGGCAGCGGTAGCGGAATTATCATTTCGGACGACGGATATGTTGCAACAAACTTCCACGTTATCGAAAATGCAAATTCAGTTTCAGTAACACTTAACACCGGCGAAGAATATCCTGCAAAAGTTGTTGGATATGACGCAAAAACAGACCTTGCACTTTTAAAAATCAGTGCTTCCGGACTTTCCGAAGCAACTCTCGGAAGATCAGACACTCTTCAGGTTGGTGAACTTGCAATCGCCATTGGCAACCCGCTCGGTCAGGAACTTGCAGGAACTGTAACTGTTGGTGTTATCAGTGCTGTTAACCGTTCAATCACAATGGATGACGGGTCAATAATGACTCTTATCCAGACAGATGCGGCAATCAATCCCGGCAACTCGGGCGGAGCACTTGTTAATGCTTACGGCGAAATTATCGGTATCAATTCAATGAAATTCTCCGGTAACAATGTAGAAGGTATCGGTTTTGCTATCCCGATGGACATTGCAAAACCCATTCTCACAGAGCTTATGACAAACGGTTATGTAACAGGCCGTCCACTGATTGGTATTTCTCTCCGTGAAATCACTCCTGAAATTGCGGCTATCAATGATATTCCCGCAGGCGTTCAGGTAGCTTATGTTTCCGAAGGCGGTGCCGCTGAAAAAGCAGGTATCAAGCAGGGGGACATTATTGTTTCGGTTGACGGAAAACTTGTTGAAACAACAAAAGACGTCAGCGATATAAGAGATAAACACAAAGCGGGTGACTCTCTCCGCTTTATGATTAACCGTGATGGCGAGTCTCTCATTTTCGATGTTGTTCTTCAGGAAGATACCACTTCCAGAACCTCCAATTAATTATAACATATGATAAGTTGCGGTTTTCCCTACGGGAATTATGCCGCAACTTATCTTGCATTGAAAGGATAAAATATGATTTACACTCTAACTGCAAACCCCGCCGTTGATATGACGGTCTTTTCCAACGGACTAAAGAAAAACAAGGTCAATCGTACAAAAAATGCAGTTTACACAGGAAACGGAAAAGGTGTTAATGTCAGCCTCGTTTTAAAACGATTCGGTATTATATCAACAGTTCTTGGTTTTTTTGGTGGATTTTCAGGTGAATTTATTATATCAGAATGCGAGAAAAAAGGACTGTTTGTAAATCCCGTAATGATTGATGATATAACAAGAATAAACGTCTGCCTAAATGATGGCGACAGCGAATTTCACATGGTTAACGAAGGCCCTGAAATTCCTGACGATAAACAGGTGGAATTTTTAAAGCTTCTTGAAACGCTTGATGACGCCGAATATCTTTGTATAAGTGGCAGTCTGCCCAGAGGAATTGTCCCCGATTTTTATGACAAAATTTTTCAGTGCTGTGCAAGAAAAGGGATTAAGGTGGTTCTTGATATCAGCTCTCCTAAGCTCAAAGAACTTCTTGCTTATCGCCCACTTTTAATAAAACCCAACGACGAAGAACTCTGTGATGTTTTTGGAATTACTTTAAGCAGCGAAGATGATATAAAAAGCGCTCTTAAAATGCTTCACGAGCTTGGCGCGCAGAACATACTTTTAACTCTCGGCGATAAAGGTTCTTATTTTTATAACGGCAAAAAAATTCATAGCTGCTCGGCATACCCAGTAAAACTTGTGAGCAGTGTTTGTTGCGGTGATGCCTGCCTTGCAACTTTCTTAAGTTTCTGGACAAAAGATGGTGATGTTGAAACCGCTCTTAAAAAAGCTTCTGCCGCAGGGGCAAATGTTGCCGAAAGTGCAGGGCTTGGAGAGCTTGATATGGTGGATGAGTACAGCAGACATATTAGTGTAAGAGAAATTTAGAATGCAGAATTCAGAATGCAGAATTATGGTCAAAACCCGAACGGAATCCGTTCGGGTTTATTTTATGTCACAATTTGTCGATAAAAAGTTCTTGCAAACTCCTTGACAAAGTGATATAATTAACTTGCTACAAAAAGTTAAAACAAGAAGGGATCTGATACTACCAAGGGATTACTATACCCATTTTATGCTCAAATCTGAAAGACTCAGTAAAAAACGCTGGCTCCAATCGGGTTTGAGATGTGATTATCATATCCTTTCTACGGACTTTTTGTAGCAAAAAAGGGAGCTGTGCGTTTTATGTGCGCCAGCTCCGGCTGACGCACTTTTTTATTTTTCGGACCGTCGGGGACGCCGGTCCCTACATCTACAACAAAAAGACAGGAGAATGATTATGGACAAATATCAGGAAATGTATTATATTTTATTTAATGCCATCACGGAGGCAACAAAACTATTGCAGGAAGCACAGCAGAAAGTTGAAGAAATCTATATATCACAATGACAAAAACCCGACCATTAGTCGGGTTTTTTCATTAATTCTGCATTCTTCATTTTACATTCTGCATTCTATTTAACGCTGCCATCAGCATTAAATAACGGCAGTGGTTCAAGTGCGATAATATCGGGTCTGTCTATTGCATCACCTTCGGCAAGAATTGTCATTTTGCCGACGGTTTTTCCGCCAACCTCGTCCACAAGATATTCAATAGCGCGGAGCGATTCGCCTGTGCTTATAACATCGTCAACGATAAGCACTTTTTTGCCTTTCATTCTTGCAATTTCATCAGCGCCAAGGCAGAGGGTCTGCTCTTTTTCGGTTGAAATGGATTTCACTTTAACCGTCACAACATCTTTCATATAAAGCTTGAATGCTTTTCTTGCAACAACATAAGGTTTTCCCGACTGGCGCGCCATTTCGTGTGCAAGCGGAATACCCTTTGATTCAGCGGTAATAATAACGTCAAAATCGGGGGCTTTTTTCAAAAGTTCGCCCGCTGCTTTTTCTGTCAGTTCAACGTCACCGAAAATAACAAATCCTGCTATGTATAAATCGTCTGTAACACGGCAAACCGGCAAATCTCTTTCGAGTCCTGCAATTTTCATTCTATGATACATTTCAAATCATTCCTTTCATGATTTTATCTTAACATTTCCATTCCAAAAAGTCAACACAATTCCGTCAAATTCGCGACATAGCAATCAGTAATTTTTAATTTTTTGTGAACAGTAACGAATTTACTATATAATATTGACTTGTCCGAAAAAAAGTAGTATAATGGACAATGTACGGGCATGTCCGTACGCTAGTATTGTTTTTATTAAATTTTATATTATTTTAGGAGGTTGAATTTATGCCAAATTCAAAGAAGCTCACAGTTGACGGCAATACCGCGACAGCCCATGTTGCCTATGCCTTCAGCGATGCCGCAGCTATCTTCCCTATCACTCCTTCTTCCAACATGGCAGAAGTTTGTGACGAATGGGCAGCCTACGGCAGAAAAAACATTTTCGGCCAGACAATGAAGATTGTAGAAATGCAGTCTGAAGCAGGTGCAGCAGGTGCCGTTCACGGCTCTCTTGCAGCAGGTGCTCTCACAACAACATTCACAGCATCTCAGGGTCTTCTCCTGATGATTCCTAACATGTACAAAATCGCCGGCGAACTTATGCCTGCAGTTTTCCATGTAAGTGCTCGTTGCGTATCCGCACACGCACTTTCTATCTTCGGTGACCATTCTGACGTAATGGCTTGCCGTCAGACAGGTTTTGCAATGATCGCATCCGCATCCGTTCAGGAAGCTATGGATATCGCTACTGTTGCTCACCTTGCTACACTTAAATCAAAAGTTCCGTTCCTTCACTTCTTTGACGGTTTCAGAACTTCTCACGAAATCCAGAAAATCGACGCTATCCCCTACGATACACTTGCTACAATGGTTGATCCTGCGGATATCGAAGATTTCAGACGTCGTGCAATGAATCCTGAACATCCTGACCAGAGAGGTACTGCACAGAACCCTGACATCTACTTCCAGAACAGAGAAGCTTGTAACAAATATTACGACGCTGTTCCGGCAATAGTAGAAACAATGATGAAAAAAGTAGAAGCTGCTACAGGCAGAAGCTACAACCTCTTTGACTACGTTGGTGCTCCCGACGCTGAAAGAGTTATCATCGCTATGGGCTCCGGTGTTGAAGCTATTGAAGAAACAGTTGACTACCTCGTAGCTAAAGGTGAAAAAGTTGGTCTTATCAAAGTTAGACTTTACAGACCTTTCTCTGCTGAACACTTCATTAACGCTCTTCCCAAAACAGCTAAAAAAGTTGCTGTTCTCGACAGAACAAAAGAACCCGGTTCATTCGGCGAACCTCTTTATGTTGACGTTGCTACAGTTCTTAACGATAAAGGTATGAAAGACATCACTGTTGTTGGCGGCAGATACGGTCTTGCTTCCAAAGAATTCACACCTTCTATGGTTAACGCTATCTACGAAAACCTTAAACTCGACGCTCCGAAAAACCACTTCACAGTTGGTATTAATGACGACGTTACAGGTCTTTCCCTCGACGTTACAGAAGAAATCGACACAACTCCGGAAGGCGTTACACGTTGTAAATTCTTCGGTCTCGGTTCTGACGGTACTGTTGGTGCTAACAAAAACTCCATCAAAATCATCGGTAACCACACAGACATGTACGCTCAGGGTTACTTCTCATACGACTCTAAAAAATCCGGTGGTATTACAGTATCTCACTTAAGATTCGGTAAAACACCTATCAAAGCTCCTTACCTTCTGACAGTTTCCGACTTCATTGCATGTCATAACTCTTCTTACGTTACACGTTATGACCTCCTTGCAGGTATTAAAGACGGCGGTACATTCCTCCTCAACTCACCCTGGAACACTGTTGAAGAACTTGAAGCTAACCTTCCTGCTGAAATGAAACAGGCTATCGCTAAAAAGAATGTTAAATTCTACAACATCGATGCTATTAAACTCGGTATGGAACTCGGTCTTGGTTCAAGAATCAATATGATCATGATGTCTGCTTTCTTCAAACTTGCTAACATCATTCCTATGGAAGATGCTATCAAATACATGAAAGAAGCTATCGTTAAATCTTACGGCAAAAAAGGTGAAAAAGTTGTTAACATGAACAACGCTGCTGTTGACGCAGGTCACGAAGGTCTCGTTGAAATCAACTACCCTGCATCATGGGCTACAGCTACAGAAGGCGCTCTTCCTGCTGAAGTTCCTGCTACAGATTACTTCAACAACTTCGTTAAACCTATCCTTGCTCAGAAGGGTGACGAACTCCCTGTAAGTGCATTCGATGCAGACGGTATCGTTCCTGCAGGCACAACTCAGTTCGAAAAACGTGGTATCGCAGTTCTCGTTCCTGAATGGGTTTCTGAAAACTGTATCCAGTGTAACCAGTGCGCTTACGTTTGTCCGCACGCTTGTATCAGACCTTACCTCGCAACTGAAGAAAACCTCAAAAATGCTCCTGAATCTTTCAACACAAAGAAAGCTATTGGTAAAGCATATGACGGTCACCTCTATAGAATGCAGCTCAGCCCCATGGACTGCACAGGTTGCGGCAACTGTGCTGACATCTGTCCTGCTCCGAAAGGCAAAGCACTCGTTATGAAACCTCTCGTAGATGTTGCTGCTAAAGACAACGCTAACTGGGATTTCGCTCAGACACTTCCCACACCCGACGTTACATTCAGCAAAGCTACAGTTAAAGACAGCCAGTTCATTCACCCGCTCTTTGAGTTCTCCGGTGCTTGTGCAGGTTGTGGTGAAACACCTTATGTAAAACTTGTTTCCCAGCTGTTTGGTGACAGAATGATGGTTGCTAACGCAACAGGTTGTTCTTCAATCTACGGTGGTAGTGCTCCTACTAACCCCTACACAGTAAATAAAGACGGTCACGGTCCTGCTTGGGCTAACTCCCTCTTTGAAGATAACGCTGAGTTCGGTCTTGGTTTCCAGATCGCTCTTATGCAGAGAAGAGCTAAACTTGAAGAGCTCATCGCTAAATTCCTCGAAGCTCCTTGCTGCGACGAAATGGCTGAAGCTTTCAAAAACTGGCTCGCAGTTAAAGACGAAGGCGACGCTTCCAAAGAAGCTGGCAACGTTCTTAAATCCATGCTCCCTGCATGCATCGAAAAAGTTTCCGGCGAAACAAAAGCTCTCCTCGAAGAAATCTATTCTTACGCAGAACTCTTCACAAAGAAATCCGTTTGGATCTTCGGTGGTGACGGTTGGGCATACGACATCGGTTACGGCGGTCTCGACCACGTAATCGCAAGTGGCGAAGATGTAAACATCCTCGTTATGGACACAGAAGTTTACTCCAACACAGGCGGTCAGTCCTCTAAAGCTACTCCTACTGCTGCAATCGCTAAATTCGCTGCTGCAGGTAAGAGAGTTAAGAAAAAAGACCTTGGTCTTATCGCTATGTCTTACGGTTATGTATACGTTGCAAGCGTATGTATGGGTGCTGACCACAACCAGCTCCTCAAAGCTATGAGAGAAGCTGAAAGCTATCACGGTCCGTCACTTATCATTGCTTACGCTCCTTGTATCAACCACGGTATTGCTAAAGGCATGGGCAAATCCCAGACAGAAGCAAAAGCCGCTGTTGAATCAGGTTACTGGCAGCTTTACAGATACAATCCGATGCTCGCTGAAGAAGGCAAAAATCCCTTCACTCTTGATTCCAAAGCTCCCACAGGCGAAGTTAAGGAATTCCTTAAAGGTGAAGCAAGATACGCTGCTCTCCTCAAACAGTTCCCGGATGTTGCTGAAGGTCTCCTTGACAAAGCTTCCGAAGAAGCTCTTGCAAGATATCAGCAGTACAAAGGTATGGCTGAATAATCATACAAATAGAAATGCACCGCATAATGCGGTGCATTTTTTATTTACATAATTTACCTTCCTTGCTTAATCCAACAGTGTAATCCTAAGACACATTGTTTAATTTGCACAATATGACTAAATCTTCAATTTTCAGTTCGGCTCTTCCTGCCTCAATATGATTATACCCTTGCTGGGATTTTTTAACAACTTTCCAACATACGTCTGGGTATAATCATGGTCTTCCCGGAGATTTTTTATTCTTTCTCTGTAACTCATTAAATCAACCCTCTTTAGTATGATATTCTAAAATTAGAATACCATGCTCAAACTTTGAGTATTGACTTTTACTCAAAGTTTGAGTATAATTACTATAAACTCATTTTAATAATTCTATTCTTTAAGGATTTTTGTTATGAAAAAAATACTCATTTTACTAATTTTAGCGATATTTTTTATATCTGCATTTCTTGGAATAAATATTATTTTGGATTATACAGACACAGGGATTTCTCCTGTTCAAGGTCATTCAATCGGTTCTCACGAACCCGAATACGAATGGTTAAATGTCGAGGGATGTTCTTATTGGAATGATTTTTTCATTAGTAGAAATGTTTTATACCTTTTCGCTCCATCAAAATATGACGACTGGTCAGAAACTTCCGAAAACACCACCGGACGGATATATCTTTATAATTTATCTGATTTATCGGAACCTTTACTTACTCTTAAACACAATTTCGGTCACTGTAATACTGTTCATTATTGCGAACAAACTGACAGAATACTAATTGGCAATCTTCCCGGAAACAAGATGTATCCTGCAGCTCTATATATAATAGATAATGTATCTTCTTGGATTTCATTAAATAATGAAAGTTTCTTGGATTTTAAACAAATAGAGCACACAATAATAGATCTCGGTGAATTAAACAACATATTTACACATGTTGGCGATATTGCAGCCTGCTGGGGCGCAAACAATTTAGATAATTATGACTGCGTGTGGATTAGTTCACACTATAACCGCGATTGGTTTAAACTCCTTTTAGGTACCGGCAAAAATGATTTAAGTGTAAAAAAGGATGGAGGCGGAACATTTTCTTTAGCATCAGAAGATCAATTTAATGGTACTTATTTAACTTTAGAACATTATACATTTGAAGCCGAACATCACAATAAGTACAGCGAAGTAATTCAAGGTATCGATTATGAAAACGGCAAAATTTACACTTCAAACGGACATGATCAGATGCTTGGTGCGATTTGGGATTTCAAGGACAATACGGTTCAAAGAAAAGTAATAAAAAATTCAGTTCATCACCCGAATGGTTCAACATATTCTTCCATGAGCGAGGGGTTTTGTATTTATGAAGGATACGCTTATCATGGATACACCGAAGCTCAAAGAGACAATAAATGGAATAATAGTCCACAGCGGAAAGAAAATAGAATTCATGGAATCATGAAATATAAAATTCCATATTAATAAAAAAGCGGACCTATCGGTCCGCTTTAGTTTTGTTTTCTCACCAGATCATATTCGTCGCCATTTTGCCAATATGAACAATCGAATGAATTACCGCTCATAAACCTCATCATTTCGTCCTCGTCGAGGTTTACGGTGCAGGTATAACATTCAAAGTATTCGTCATATTCATAATGTGCGCACGTTTCACAGTTTTTTGCCATAATATCTCCTAAAATGCATTTTTTATATGTCTTATTTCCGGTTTTTTCTCGCCTAAAACTTCCACTACATCAAACCTTGCGTTGCCGCCAAATTTATTTCGCATAATATAAAGCTGTGCGGTTTTTCTTATTCTTTCACGCTTTGTCGCAGTTACAAACTCCTCCGGTCTGCCAAAATCGGCAGATTTACGTTGTTTTACCTCGGTAAAAACAAGCACGTTTTTATCAAAGCTTATGATATCAATCTCTCCGCACTTTTCGTGATAATTTCTGTCCAAGATTCTGTGTCCGTGCCATCTGAGATAACTCGCGGCTATGTCCTCACCACGGTTAAGACCTTTTTTTGGAATAAGAAAAGAAAATATGTTACTCACTGTAATGCTCTACCATTCCGTCAAATTTTTCTCTGTACGTTGCAGATGAAATATCCACATAATAGGACACAAGAAGAACAAGCATTGATATAACTCCGCAGATTATCCAGAGTTTTGTATTCATACGCCTGTTAAAAAGAGATGCTATAAGCATAACAACACAAAAAATAACCATTAAAAATGCTATTGTTCCGATAAATTTAATCAATTTATTTCCACCTCACATAAAGATATTGTACCATTTTGCCATTCTTATGTCAATATACTACTTTTTAGCAAAAAACTATTGATTTTTCATACA
>JAZOQS010000160.1:0-13824 GCA_045656205.1 Clostridia bacterium
TTCGGGTGCAGAAACACCAAGAACTTTAAGTGCAAGTGAAAGTGTATTTTTAACTGTAAGAGTAAGTTTAAGTCTTGCCTGCATAAGATCTTTGTCGTCTATGCGGACATGACAAGCGTTGTAGAATGTATGGAATGCAGAGGCAAGCTCGCAGGTGTAACGTGTAAGACCTGTGGGGTCAAAATGCTCTGCTGCGAGGCGGATTTCTTCCGGATAAGCTGCCAGAACTTCCATAAGGTTTATTTCTTCGTCAGCAGTTAAAAGCGAAAGGTCTGTATCTTTGCAGGAAAGGGGTTTAACACCTTCCTCCTCAAGTCTGCGGAGGATGCTGCAGATTCTTGCGTGTGCGTACTGAACATAGAATACCGGGTTGTCGCTTGACTGTTCTGCCGCGAGGTCAAGGTCAAAGTCAAAGTGGCTGTCAGCCGCACGGAGATTGAAGAAGAATCTTGTTGCATCAAGACCGATATCGTCGATAAGGTCAGACAGGGTGATCATTTCACCTGTACGTTTGGACATTTTAACAGGTTTGCCCTCTTTTACAAGACGAACAAGCTGCATAAGAATAACATCAAGCTTTTCGGGGTCAACGCCGATGGATGCCATAGCGGCTTTCATACGTGCAACGTGACCGTGGTGGTCAGCACCCCAGATGTTTATTACCTTGTCAAAACCGCGAACCAGGAATTTGTTGCGGTGGTATGCGATATCAACTGCGAAATATGTCGGGAAACCGTTTTCGCGGATTAAAACGTCGTCCTTATCAAGACCAAAATCGGTTGATTTAAGCCAGAGAGCGCCGTCCTTTTCGTAGGTATGACCGCTCTTTTTCATAAGCTCGATGGTTTCTTCAACGTCGCCGTTTTCGTAAAGGGAGGTTTCTTTGAACCATACGTCATAGTTAATGCCATAGTTTTCAAGACCTGTTTTGAGTCCGGCTATATTTTTCTTAAGTGCATATTCTGCAAAAACCTCACGTCGTTCTTCAGAGGGAACATCCACATAGCTTTCGGGATGTTCTGCGATGAAGTTTTTCATATGGGTGATGATGTCATTGCCGTGATAACCGTCCTCGGGGAACTCAACAGCGTCTTCACCCAGCATAATCTGAAGATATCTTGCTTCAAGAGATTTTTTGAGTTTGTCAATCTGTGCGCCGGCGTCGTTGAGATAGAACTCTCTTGTTACGTCATATCCGCACAATTGGAGAACTGCGGCAAGGCTGTCACCAAGAGCGCCGCCTCTTGCGTTACCCATATGCATAGGACCGGTGGGGTTGGCGCTTACAAATTCAACCATTACCTTTTTACCGCCGCCAATGTCCTGTTTGCCGTAGTCGTCACCCATTTCTTCTGCGAGGCGAAGTGCATCGTGCAGATAGTTTTTGTTTAAGGTGAAGTTGATAAAACCGGGGCCGGCAATTTCAGCTTTTTCGATATAAGTTCCGTCAAAATTCATTCTTGAGCAAAGTTCGTTTGCAATTGCTGCAGGAGCCATTTTTGCGGGACGGGCAAGCATCATTGCTGCATTGACAGCAAAGTCGCCGTGAGCCTTTTCACGAGGTTTTTCAACCACGAAATCAGGGCACTCGGCATCGATGCCTTTTTCGGAAAGAAAACCGCCCACAGCATCGGATACGGTGGTTTTTATCTGTTTTGTTATTTCTGCAATTACGTTGTTCATCATTTGTAAGTCCTTTCAGATGCATTTGTATTTAAGTGTAAAATTATTTTCTGTTTGGTCTCCGGCAAAATCAAGGCAGTAATTCATAAAGACGCTGCCTTCATCCTCACCCGCACAAATTTCCATATCGCTGACGGAAATCTTAAGCGGCAGACTGCCGTATGGTGTGTTATAGCTGCTTTCATAACTTTTACCTTTGCTGAAAACAAGCCGTGAGGAGACGTTGCCGGTGCGAATAAGTTCAACACGGTCATTTTTAATTTTGACTGTTGTAAGGGTTTTGCCGAACTCTTCGGGGTTCTCTTTGTAAGATATGTAAAGGAGGTCATCCTTGCGGTAGACTGTTCCTTTTGCCGAGGTGGAAATGGTCTGCGGCTCATCCGATTTTGGGATGCTCCGGGTAGTTATGCTGACGGAAACTTCTTTTTTCATTTTGTGCCTCCGTCAAAGTGAATATTTTTCTATGTCCACGGTTTTAACGTGGCCGGTTATTTCTCTGCCTAAAAACATTCCGCCCAGTTTTTCAAAACTTTCAACCTTGTCGCTTACATAAAAACTGCAGCTGCCTGCCCGGCCTTCTGCCGCAAGGTTATTTTCAGACAAAAAATTTTTAAGATATGCGGCCGTTTCAAATCCGGGATCTATGAGAGAAACTGTTTCTCCCATTATATCACTTATCAGGGGGCGAATCAATGGATAATGTGTGCAGCCCATGATAAGAGTGTCAACAGAGGAAGATTTTATCTCGGTCAGATATTCCTCTGCAATCATTTTGGTTGCGGGATGATTTATATATCCGTTTTCAACCAACGGTACAAACAGGGGGCAGGGGGTCTGAACAACAGATGCGTCGGGCATAAGGCTTGAAATGCGCTTTGCATATTTACCCGAGGAAATTGTTCCGCTTGTGCCGATAATACCGATTTTTTTGTTGTTAGTTGCTTTAACTGCGGCATCGGTAGCCGGTTCCACTACGCCGATTATTGGCAAATCGAATTTTTCTTTCAGCACATCCATAGCTATGGAACTTACCGTTCCGCACGCGATGACAACTGCTTTTATATCAAAGGTTTTGAGAAAATTCACATCGCCGATGGAATATTTGGTTATGGTTTCAGCTGAACGGGTACCATAAGGAACTCTGCCGGTGTCGCCGAAATATATTACATTTTCATTTGGAAGCAGGCGCATTATTTCCTTTACGCAGGTAAGCCCGCCGAGGCCTGAATCAAATACGCCGATAGATCTGTTATCCAATAAAAACACCTCGTAATTAAAAGTTAATCATTTTCTGTCTTGCGCTGACGCTCAGCACAAACCCTATGGCGGCAAGACTTGTTACCATTGATGACCCGCCATAGCTCAAAAATGGGAGCGGGATACCCGTAACGGGCATTACGCCTATACACATGCCGACATTTTCAAATATCTGGAACAAAAGCATTGAGCCTATGCCGATACAAAGGTATTTGCCATATTCTGTTCTTGCATTCATTCCTGTGATGTAACATTTTATAACAATTGCAATAAGAATCGCAATAACGGCAAAAGATCCGATAAAGCCAAGCTCTTCGCCGATAACCCCAAAGATAAAGTCAGTATGTTTTGCAGGAAGAAGGCCAAGCTGTGTCTGGGTTCCTGAGAAAAGTCCGTTTCCGGAAAACTCACCCGAGCCGATTGCAACTTTGGACTGCATAACCTGATAACCTGCACCTGCGGGGTCATTTTCGGGGTTTATAAATGATATAATTCTGTCCTGCTGGTATGGTTTTAAAATGAAGAACCATGCAATGGGACAAAAGACTGCAAATGCTCCTGCAAAGGACAAAAGCACGCGGTATTTAATGCCGGCAACAAAAATCATGCAGATGAACATGAATATATAAACCATTGCCGTACCATAGTCGGGCTGCAGTAAAACCAGGCCTATGAGCACCCCTGCGTGAACTAAAAGTCCCAGAAAGGGAAGAGGTCTGTTTATGGCATCGCCCGTTGATTCAAGATGACGGGCAAAAGTCACTGCAAATCCTATTTTGACAAACTCGGAGGGCTGAATGCCGATTCCGGCAAACCTTATCCACCCTTTTGTACCCGCTTCTTCCGTACCGAAAAGCAGAACGAAAATAAGAAGGCATATGCAGAGAAAATACCACAGTGCCGGTTTTTCCTTAAAGCGCTCATAATCAAAGGATAAAAGGGTGAGCATCAAAGTAAGACCTATAACAAAAGCGCCCGACTGAACAATTATAAATTTAAGCCCACCGTCATATGATTTTGTGGCGCTTGCTATCATAACAATGCCGAAAAGGGACAGCAAAACAGGCAGAATGACAAGTGTTCGGTCTGCCGATGAAATTAGCTTTTTTAAGTTGGTTATCACCCAAAAGTCCCTCCTCATAATTTATTCTTTAAATGTCCCCGGTAAAACATTCTGGACACAATTTTTTTACATTATAACATATAAGAAGAAAAAAGTCAAAAAAAACATTGAATTTCTATTGACAAATCTTCAAAAAAGTCGTATGATATAAATGAACATTTTTTTGTTAGTTTTTAACATAAAAAGTGAAAAGTTTAAAGGGAGCATAAGCGTATGCAGAAAAGAATTGATACGGTTAATGCTTATATCCAGAAAAACGACGAAGTAAAGCTGTCCGAGCTTGAAGAAATGCTTCCCGATGTTTCTGCGATGACCCTGCGTCGTGACCTTGACCGGCTTGAAAAAATGGGCGAAATTATTCGTACAAGAGGCGGTGCAAGATCCATAAAATCCCTTTCCAAGAGAATGATAAAGGAAGAGATTTATTCAAGGCGTATGCAGGAAAATCCGGAGGGGAAGAAAATAATCGGCTCAAAAGCGGCACTGCTTCTTCGTGAAAACGAAAGTATCTACATAGACTCGGGAACAACGGCGATATGTCTGGCGGAAAATGTGCCGGACATAAGCCTGTCGGTATTGACGGGTGCGCCAAATGTTGCCATGGAGCTGACGAGGCACAAAAACGTTGAGATAACAATGATTGGCGGTCGGCTTTCAAGAGAAAATCTTTCGGTGTCCGGACTTATAAGCGTTGACTTTGTAAAAAATACCAATATCAGCACGGCGTTTATCTCCACCAGCGGATATTCGCCGGAGGGCGGATTTACCGCAGGCAGTCTTCACGAAAGTGAGATTAAAAAGGCTGTCATTGAAAAAGCGCAGAGAGTTGTAATGATGATGGACAGCTCAAAAATGGGCAGAACACATATGTTCACCTTTGCACGCCTCAGCGACATTGATGTTTTAGTAACAGATACCCGGCTTCCTTCCCAGCTTTTACAGGAGCTGAAGGAAAAAGGGATTAAAATAATATAGAAGAAAGGGTAGTAAAAATGAAAACTACAGCAGTAAGAATTTACGGCGAAAAAGATTTAAGACTTGAAACTTTTGAACTCCCGCAGATTAAAGACGATGAAATACTTGTTAAAATTATTTCCGACAGTATTTGTATGTCTTCCTACAAAGCGGCAATCCAGGGTGGAAACCACAAAAGAGTTCCCAATGATGTTGCAGAAAATCCGGTAATTATCGGTCACGAATTCTGTGGCGAGATTGTTGAAGTAGGTGCAAAATGGCAGGACGAATGGAAAGTTGGAGATAAATTCTCCATCCAGCCCGCTATCAACTATAAAGGCAGCCTGGACGCTCCCGGATATTCCTTTAAATATATCGGTGGCGATGCTACATATGCAATCGTTCCTTCTATGTTCATGGAAGAAAAATGTCTGCTTCATTATAATAATGATGCATTCTTCTATGGTTCACTTTCCGAACCCATGAGCTGTATCGTTGGCGGTTACCACGCTAACTACCACACAACAGCAGGTAAATATGTTCACGATATGGGCATTGTTGAAGGTGGTAAATGTGCAATTCTTGCAGGCGTTGGTCCTATGGGTCTCGGCGCTATCGACTATGCACTTCACTGTGACAGAAAACCGGGTCTTTTAGTTGTAACAGACATTGACGATGCAAGACTTGAAAGAGCGGCTTCACTTCTTACAGTTGAAGATGCAAAGAAAAACGGTGTTGAACTTATATATGTAAACACAGCTAAGCTTGACGATCCTGTAGCTTATCTTAAAGAGCTTGCAGGCGGAGACGGATATGATGATGTATTTGTTTATGCTCCTGTTAAACCTGTTGTTGAACAGGGCGATGCAATCCTCGGTAAAGACGGTTGTCTCAACTTCTTTGCAGGTCCTACAAATACACAGTTCAAAGCAGAATTCAACTTCTACAATGTTCACTACTCTTCAACTCATATTGTTGGAACAAGTGGCGGTAACACAGACGATATGAACGAATCTATCGCTATGATGGAAAAAGGTCTTATCGACCCCTCTGCAATGATTACTCACGTTGGTGGCTTAAACAGTGTTATTGAAACAACACTCAATCTCCCGAACATCCCCGGTGGTAAAAAACTTGTTTACACACACAAAGATATGCCCATGGTTGCAATAGCTGACTTTGCAGAACTTGGCAAAACAGACAAGTTCTACGCTGACCTTGCTGAAATTGTTGAAAAAGCTAACGGTCTGTGGTGCGTTGAAGCTGAAAAATATGTTCTTGCAAATGCAAAAGACATTAAAGAGGTGTAATAAATGAAATTTTACGAAGGTTTTGATAAGGAAAGAGCTGCTCAGCTTGCTCCTGCAATCAGAATGCTGCTCGGCGAAAACGCTTTCAGTGTTAAAACCGTTGCAACTGAAAAAGATTACGACTTAACCGGTAAAAATGCGGTTTCCGTAAAATATATGGAAAATCTTGACGAGCAGTATGCGGCTATTGAAAAAGCAATCGCAGATGCAAAAGAAGCTCCCGAATATGTAGCTGTTGAAGGCTTTGCAGTGTTTGCAGCAGGTAAAACAAAAGCAGCTGCAGATGCAGCTGCGGACAAACTTCTCGGCGGCAAGGGTGAGTTTACTCCCTGCAATTGCTACAGAAGAATCGCAGATAAAATCATTATTGTAACAGGCAGTGCGCAGGGCTTCGGTCAGGGTATTGCAGAAGCACTTTTAGATAATGGTGCGGCAGTTGTAATTGCTGACCTTAACTACGAGCTTGCAGAAACAAACTGCAAGAAGCTTGCTGAAAAATATGGTTCAAATGTAATGCCCGCAAAGGTTGACGTTACAAGCGAAGAATCCACAAAAGAACTTATCATTGATACAGTTCTTGAATTTGGTGGTCTTGATGCTTATGTTAACAACGCAGGTATTGCAAAAGCAGGTAATCTTGAAGAAATGACTCTTCAGACACTTGAATTTACAAATAAAGTAAACTACAATGCTTACTTCCTCGGTGCAAAATATGCAAGCCGTACAATGAAAATTCAGCACAGATTCAATAAAAATTATTTTGCTGATATCATTCAGGTTAACTCAAAATCCGGTCTTGAAGGAAGTAACAAAAACTTTGCTTATGCAGGCAGCAAATTCGGCGGCATTGGTCTTACACAGAGCTTTGCACTCGAACTTGTTGAGTTTAACATAAAAGTAAACGCAGTTTGCCCGGGCAACTTCTTTGAAGGTCCGCTCTGGTCCGATCCTGAAAAAGGTCTGTTTGTTCAGTACTTAAATGCAGGCAAAATCCCCGGTGCAAAAACAGTTGAAGATGTTAAAAAAGCATATGAATCCAAAGTTCCCATGAACAGAGGCTGCTGGCCCAGTGACGTTGCGAAAGCAATTATGTACTGCATGGAACAGGATTATGAAACAGGCCAGGCTATTCCGGTTACCGGCGGCCAGGTTATGCTTAAATAATGTATATAAAGTAAAAGGAGGATATATCCATGGCAACAGCAATTCTTATGCCTAAGCAGGGTCAGTCAGTTGAAAGCTGTATCATTGCAAAATGGCATAAAAACGAAGGCGACAGTGTAGCAGTTGGCGATGTTTTATTTACATATGAAACAGACAAAGCTACATTTGACGAAGAAGCAAAAGAAGCAGGCACAATGCTTGGTATCTTTTTTGAAGAAGGAGATGACATTCCCTGTCTGACTCCTGTCTGCGCAATCGGTAACCCCGGTGAAGATATCTCTGCACTTAAACCTGCATCAGAAGAAGATGAAGAACCTGCAGCAGAAGCTGCTCCGGCTGCAGAGGCAGCTCCCGTTGTGGCAGCGGCTCCTGTAGAAGTTAAAAAAGAGGCTTCTGACAATGTATTTATTTCTCCCAGAGCAAAGGCTCTTGCGGACAAACATAATGTAGATTATCATTATGCAACAGCAACAGGTCCTAACGGCAGAGTTATTGAAAGAGACGTTCAGGCTATGATTGATGCCGGTCTTATGACAACTCCTGCAGCAAGTGGTGCATTCAGTGCTGATATTGTTGGCACAGGCATCGGCGGAAGAATTTCCGTTAACGACCTTAATGCTCCCGCAGCAGCAGCTGCTGCTACAGCTCCGGTTGCTGACTTCGAAGAGGTTAAAACACCTAACATCCGTAAGGTTATTGCTAAAACAATGCACGCATCCCTTTCCGAAATGGCTCAGCTTACCCTCAATGCTTCCTTTGATGCTACAGAAATTATGGCTTACAGAAGCAAAGTTAAAGCTAACATGGAAAAACTCGGTCTGGCTAACATCACACTCAACGACCTTGTTATGTATGCAGTAGCAAAAACACTTCCGAACCACAAAGATTGTAATGCTCACTACCTTGGCGATACAATCAAATTCTTCAACAATGTACATCTCGGTATGGCAGTTGATACTCCCAGAGGACTTCTTGTTCCCACAATCTTCAATGCTAACAATAAATCTCTCAACGAGATTGCAGCTGAAGCAAAAGACCTCGCAGGTAAATGTAAAGACGGTACAGCTACTCCCGACATGCTCACAGGCGGCAGCTTCACAGTTACAAACCTGGGCAGCATGGGTATCGAAAGCTTCACACCCGTTATCAATCCTCCACAGACATGCATCTTAGGTGTATGTACAATTGAAACAAAGGTTAAAAATGTTGGTGGCGAATACAAATATTATCCTGCTATGGGACTTTCCCTCACATTTGACCACAGAGCACTTGACGGTTCTCCGGCAGCAAGATTCTTAAAAGAACTCTGCACAAACCTCGAAAACTTCTCAGTGCTTCTTGCTAAATAATCAGGAGGAAATACACATGTTATACGATCTTATTGTTCTGGGCGGCGGCCCGGGCGGATACCTTGCTGCTGAAAGAGCAGGCCACGCAGGCCTTAAAACTCTTCTTATTGAAAAAAGATCAGTTGGCGGCGTTTGTCTTAACGAAGGTTGCGTTCCTTCAAAAGCACTTTTATACAGCGCAAAGGTTTACGACTATGCAAAACACGGTGACCACTATGGTGTTACCTGTGAAAATGTAAAATTTGACCACGCTTTCGCTATGAAGAGAAAGGACAAAGTTGTGTCCACTCTGGTTGGCGGTATCAAAGCAGGTCTTAAAGCTAACAAAGTAACTCTCGTTGAGGGCGAAGGCACAATCATGGGCAGAGATGCTGAAGGCTTCATACTTAAAGTTGGCGAAGAAGAATATAAAGGTGCAAAACTTCTTATTGCAACAGGCTCAATGCCGGTTGTTCCTCCCATTCCGGGCGTAAAAGAAGGTCTTGAAAGCGGTATGATTATGACAAACCGCGAAATCCTTTCTATTCCTGAAATTCCCGAAAACCTCGTTATCATTGGTGGCGGTGTTATCGGTCTTGAGATGGCTTCTTACTTCAACTCTGTTGGCAGCAAAGTAACAGTTGTTGAAATGATGTCCAAAATTGCAGGTCCTACAGACGCTGAAATTTCTAACATCCTGCTCAAAAACTATCAGGATAAAGGCGTTGATTTCAGACTTGGCTGCAAGGTTGTAGAAGTTACAGCAGATAGCGTTAAATATGAAAAAGACGGCAAAGTTGAAAGCGTTAAAGCTGACAAAGTTCTGCTTTCAATCGGCAGACGTCCTGTTACTCAGGGTATCGGCCTTGAAAACATCGGCGTAGCAACTGAAAGAGGCGCTATCATAACTGACCGTTACAGCAAAACAAACGTTGCAGGCGTTTACGCTGCAGGTGACGTTAACGGCAGAATGATGCTCGCTCACGTTGCTTACCGCGAAGCTGAAGTTGCAATCAACAACATCCTCGGCAAAAAAGATATCATGAGATATGATGCAGTTCCTTCCGTAATCTACACCAACCCCGAAGTTGGCACAGTAGGTGAAACTGAAGAAAGTGCAAAAGCTAAAGGTATTGATATTGAAGTTGCTAACATCACAATGAACTACTCGGGCAGATATGTTGCTGAAAATGAAGGCGGCAAAGGCATCTGCAAAGTTATTGTTGATAAAAAACATAAACGCCTTATCGGTGCTCACATGATTGGTAACTACGCTTCTGAAATTATCTTCGGCGCAGGTATCATGATTGAAACCGAAATGAGAGTAGATGACATTAAAGAAATTATATTCCCGCATCCTACAGTATGTGAAATACTGCGCGAGGCTATATTTCAACTTTAAAGAATATTAAGTAAAGGAGATAAAAACCATGCCTAAAAGTCAATTTATGGATCCTAATGTCCTGAGAAAACCCGGTTTTGTAGAACTCGCTAACATTCCTGTTAACCAGTACAACAAAACAATCGCTCAGGAAAAGAAAAACTTCAAAAAAGATGATTTCGTTCGTATCTACCGTGATATGAGAATCATCCGTGAATTTGAAACAATGCTTTACCTCATCAAAACTCAGGGTGAGTACAACGGCATTGCTTACAACAACCCCGGTCCTGCTCACCTTTCTATGGGTCAGGAAGCTTCCAGCGTTGGTCAGGCTTACCTGCTTGATACTGACGACTACATCTTCGGCTCACACCGTAGCCACGGCGAAATCCTTGCAAAAGGTCTTTCCGCTATTGAAAAATTAGATGACAAAGAACTTTACAGCATCATGGAAAACTTCCTTGACGGCCGTACACTCAAAGTTGTAGAAGCTGGTCAGAAATCTGTAAAAGAACTTGCTATCGACTTCCTCGTTTACGGTGCACTTGCTGAAGTATTCGCAAGAGAAACCGGTTTCCACAAAGGTCTCGGCGGTTCCATGCACGCATTCTTCCTGCCTTTTGGTATTTACCCCAACAACGCTATCGTTGGTGGTAGTGCTACAATCGCTATGGGTGCTGCACTCTTTAAGAAAGTTAACGAGAAAAAAGGTATCGTAATTTCCAACATCGGTGACGGTTCTATGGCTCGTGGTCCTGTTTGGGAAGCTATGAACTTCGGCTCAATGGACCAGTTCAAACAGCTTTGGGATGAAGCTCACAGAGGCGGTCTCCCGATTATCTTCAACTTCTTCAACAACCTCTACGGCATGGGTGGCCAGACTGTTGGTGAAACAATGGCTTACAACGTACTCGCAAGAGTTGGTGCCGGTGTTAACCCTGATCAGCTCCACGCTGAAAGAGTTGACGGTTACGATCCGCTTGCAGTTATCGATGCAATCAGAAGAAAGAGAAAGATTCTCGAAGAGAAAAAAGGTCCTGTTCTTATGGATACTCTTACATACAGATACACAGGCCACTCTCCTTCAGACGCAATGACATACAGAACAAAAGAAGAGGTGGAAGCTTGGGAAGCTCAGGATTCAATCCAGGCTTACAAAGCAAAACTCATCGATGCAGGTATTGCTAAAGAAGAAACATTTGCAGAAATCGACGAATACACAGTTGGTCTTATCACAAAGAGCTGCAAAATGGCTTCTGACGATGAAATTTCTCCCAGAATGGACCTCTACAAAGTTCCGGATGAAATTGAAAAAATTATGTACTCCAACGGCAGCGTAGAAAAAATGGAAGACAGAAAACCTGACGTTCTCATGCCTATGGAAGAAAATGACAGAGTTAAAGCTATCGCTAAAAAAGAACGTTTCGGTATCGACAAAAACGGCAAACTCGTTTCCAAAAACAAAGTTTACCAGCTCAGAGACGCTCTCTTTGAAGCAATCATTGACAGATACTACAAAGACCCGACTCTCATCAGCTATGGTGAAGACGTTAGAGACTGGGGCGGCGCTTACGCTGTTTACCGTGGTCTTACAGAAGCTATTCCTTACCACAGACTCTTCAACTCACCTATCGCAGAATCTGCTATCGTAGGCTCAGCTGTAGGTTACGCAATGGCAGGCGGCCGTGCAATCGTTGAACTTATGTACTGTGACTTCCTTGGCTGTGCAGGTGACGAAGTATTCAACCAGCTCGCTAAATGGCAGTCCATGAGTGCAGGTCTTCTTAAGATGCCTGTTGTTCTCCGTGTATCTGTTGGTTCTAAATATGGTGCTCAGCACTCTCAGGACTGGACAGCTCTTGTTGGTCACATTCCTGGCCTCAAAGCTATCTTCCCGGCTACACCTTACGATGCAAAAGGTCTCATGAATGCTGCTCTTAACGGCACAGACCCTGTTATCTGCTTCGAATCACAGAGAATTTACGATGTTGGCGAACAGTTCCACGAAGGCGGCGTTCCCGAAGGTTACTATGAAATTCCTCTCGGCGAACCTGACGTTAAACGTGAAGGTAGCGACATCACAATTCTTACAGTAGGTTCTACACTTTACACAGCTCTTAAAGCTGCTGACGAGCTGAAAGAAAAATATGGTATGTCTGCAGAAGTTATCGACGCAAGATCTATCGTACCTTTCAACTACGAAAAAGTTATTGAATCTGTTAAGAAAACAGGTAAAATCGTTCTCGCAAGTGACGCTTGTGACAGAGGTTCTATCCTTAAAGAATTCGCTGCTAACATCTCCGAACTTGCATTCGATTACCTCGATGCACCTCCGGTTGTTGTTGGTTCCAGAAACTGGATCACACCTGCTTACGAGCTCGAAGAACACTTCTTCCCGCAGGCTGACTGGATTATCGATGCAATTCACGAAAGAATCGCACCTATCCCCGGCTACACAGCAAGAAGAAACTTCACAGACGCTGAAAAACTCAGAAGAGCAAAAGCAGGCGTTTAATATGCTAAATAAAAAATCCACCCGAGAGGGTGGATTTTTTTAATGCATTATTATAAGGGTTGCAATTTTAAAAAAAGTGTGGTATATTAGTATTGTCACACAAATTGAATAAATCATAAGCAAAGTGTGTATTTTTACTATTGGTAAAAATACAGGCTCTATTCTGCACGCTTTGCTGTGAGGATTCAATTTGTGTGACAACAAACAGAGCCATGTATTTTTCATGCGTGGCTTCGCCACGCATTTTTTAATTTAGGGGGTTTTTAAGTGAATTTAAAGATTGATTTGATAAGAGAGCGTGTAGCAGATATGGTTGCAGGGCAGATACATGACCTTGACATTGATTTAAACAGGATTGCAAACACAAAGGCTATTGCTATGCTTGGTGAAATTCAGGCAATTCTGCAAAATAAAGAACTGGAAAATTATCAGATGATTGACGAAATAGAAAATATTTTTCTTGAAAATAAAGTGCCTGGTGCATGGTGGGAATATTAGAAAACTCCGCTTAGCGGAGTTTTTATAATATACCAAAAAGTATAAATCCTATTGTATTTATCGCAAAATTCGCGAACATATGAACAAGCCAGGAGGTGTAAATGTTGCCCGATTTTGCGTTGAGGAAATTGAAAATAAGTCCTCCCGCGAAAAGTCCCGCAAGCATTAGAATAAACAGAGGAAGGGAGAACCAGCCGGTCATCATTGCAATATGATAAAGGGAGAATACGGCTGCGCTAAAAATATAAGCAAATTTTGAGGAGCTGACTTTTTTTAAAGTCAGAAAAGCAAAACCGCGGAAGAAAAATTCCTCCATAAAAGAGTTTATAAAGGATATATAAAGAGCCACAAAAACAAAATTGTTTTTGGTGACGTCAATGGTCCGGCTGAGTGTGGTGGTAATCTGAGAAAAGTCAAAAACATTTTTAAGCAGAAGGTATCCGCCGACAATTATAATATAAAGCGGAATACAGAGAAGTATGGCTGTCCGCAGACCTTTTTTATTGGGAATAAACAGTTCTTTAAACTTCAAGGATTTATCATAAATCAGATATATCATGGGCAAAATCAGAAATAAAGAGAATTTTACAGCAGATTTTATCCAGTAATTC
>JAZOQS010000161.1:0-3442 GCA_045656205.1 Clostridia bacterium
TTCCTGAAAGACTGAAATTGAAATCCTTTGTCCTGATATATGCTTTGTGTATTCTGCGGATTGAAGTTAAAAGCAGTGCCATAGCGTGTTCTGCCACGGCGTAAGGGGAGTAGGCAGGGACGCGAAGAACGTGTATCTTTCCAAACGCATATTTCATATCTACATTGTTAAACCCTGCACAACGGAGTGCAATAATTTTAACACCAAATTCGGATAATTTATCAATTACTGCCTCGTTTACAGTGTCATTAACAAATACGCAAACACAGTCAAAGCCTTTTGCAAGACCTACTGTATCTTCATTTAGTTTCGTTTCAAAAAATTTAAAAGTAATGTCTGACTTTTCAGTATATTTTTCAAAAGCCTGTTTATCATAAGGCTTTGTATCAAAAAAAGCAATTTTCATAAAACCCCTCCTTTTCTGATAGTTATATGTAATTTTAGTTTAATAATTCGTTCAATAATCCCTCGCAGCCCTCGGTAACATCTCGCCAGGTGGCTTCAAAGTCACCGGTCCACCACGGGTCTGCAACATCTCCGGGACGAGTTGTATAGTCTAAAAGAAGTGAAACTTTTCCGTCGGGATCGCTGCCTGAAAAACGCTCCATATTACGGAGATTATGTTTGTCCATAGCTATTATATAGTCGTAATAGCCGTAGTCGGACTTTGTCATCTGGCGGGCGGTTTTACCTGCACAGGAAAGTCCTTTTTCGGCAAGAAGTCTGCGGACGGGAGGATATACAGGATTCCCTAGTTCTTCGGTACTTGTAGCAGCAGATGCTATTTCAAATTTATTGGAAAGACCTCTTTTTTTAACCATGTCTTTCATAACAAATTCTGCCATAGGGCTTCTGCAGATATTTCCGTGACAAACAAAAAGTATTTTAATCATAATCGCTATCTCCTGTCTAAAATTATGAAAAAGGGCTGCAATGCAGCCCATGAATCAATTTTCTTTTTCGCACCTGCTCTGGCAGCAGGAACAATTTCCGCCTGACGGGCAGCCGATACATTTAATTCCTTTTTTCTTTTCGCGTATTATATAGCCGATTGCCAAGCCTATAATAACGGCTACAATAACTATAACAATAATATTTTTCAATTAAATCACCTGTTACATCTGAACTTTGTTGTTTTGCTTGAGAGTGGTTTTTCTGTCTGCTTTATTGATCAGGCAAATTACTATGGCAACCATCACAAGCAGGGCGATTAATCCAGGAACAAAGCCAACACCAACAGTTCCGCTGGTAATTAAAGTACCAATCTGATATACGAGAAAAGCAACTGTATAGCCTGTTCCGAGCTGAAGCATAATTCCGCCAAACATCCATTTTCTGCTCTTGATTTCGGAGTTCATAGCACCGATTGCCGCAAAGCAGGGAGGTGTGAAGAGGTTGAACATAAGACACGCAAGAGCGGCAACTGATGTGATGCCGAAAGCGTCCACAACGCCCGTTGCACCGCCCTCTACCATTGCAAGTGACTCTGCATCAATAAAGTTTGAAATTGCATAAACCGAGGCAAGAGTACCAACAACATTTTCTTTTGCAATAAACCCTGTAACTGCTGCCGCAGCCATCTGCCATGTGCCAAACCCAAGAGGGATAAGAATGATTGAAATGGGGTGAGCTATGGATGCGAGGATTGATGAGTCTGCATCGGCAGCAGGCATAAAGTTCCAGCCATAACCCTGCATAATTGTAATTACTGCATTACAAACAAGGATGATTGTTCCGGCTTTAACTATATAAGACCAGCCACGGCTAATCATTGATTTAACGGCTCTCCAGACGTTTGGTATCTTGTACTCGGGGAGCTCTATGATAAAGAAAGATTTTTTTCCTTTATGACCGGTAATTGCGTTTACAAGCAGTGCGCCGAAAAAGATTATGAGTATTCCGACAAAGTACATCGCAGTTCCAATCCATTCGTTGCCGCCGAAAAATGCACCGGCAAAAAGTGCGATTACAGGAAGTTTTGCGCCGCAAGGCATAAAAGGTGCAAGCATTGCAGTAGCTCTGCGTTCACGCTCGTTTCTGATTGTCCGGCATGCCATAACGCCGGGGATTG
Organism: Clostridia bacterium; assembly: GCA_045656205.1. Taxonomy (GTDB): domain Bacteria; phylum Bacillota; class Clostridia; order RUG12999; family RUG12999; genus RGIG7450. Next base: position 2,072 of record JAZOQS010000161.1, read on the forward strand.
CACAGCCTGTGCCTATAACAAAAGGAATAACAGATTTACCTGAAAGTCCCACTCTTTTGAAAATGGGGTCAAGAACAACGGTTGCACGTGCCATATAACCGCAGTCTTCGAGAAGTGCTATAAGGAAATACATTACCATTACAAGAGGTAAAAATCCAAGAACGGCACTTACCCCGCCGATGATACCGTCAACAACTATGGTCTGGAGTATGGGAGCTGCATCTTCCATCAAGCCGGCTATAATTTCACCAAAACCGTCAATGACGGGGCATAAAACTGCATCTGCGAGCCAGGGGCCAAGCCATGCCTGACTCACCCAGAACACAAACCACATAACAATCGCGAAAATGGGAAGCCCCACCCATTTGTTTGTGATAACAGCATCAATTTTGTCCTGAGAATTTCTTTTGTTTGTCATAACCTTGCGGGTTTCAACAGTTTTAACGATTTTATTTACAAACTCAAATCTTTTTCTGTCGGCAGCTTCAACAACAGCCTTGTCACTAAGGTCAATATCTCCTTGAACATAGGGAGCAACCTGCTCTTTGCCAACATTTTCCAAAACGGCAGCTATAACATTTTTCAGCCCTTTATCGGAAGTGGAAATTGTTTCAAATACAGGACAGCCGAGCAATTTTGAAAGTGTTGCAGCGTCGATTTTTGTTTCTTTCTTTTCATTGATATCACTTTTGTTGAGTGCAACAACAACCGGGATGCCAAGTTCTAAAAGCTGTGTCGTAAAAAACAGGCTACGGCTTAAATTTGTAGCATCAACAATGTTGATAATAGCATCAGGGTTTTCATTTTTGATATATGTACTTGTGATACTTTCTTCAGAAGTGAAAGGGGACATTGAGTATGCACCCGGAAGGTCAACTGCAATAAATTCCTCATTATTTCTGCAAAAGTTTTTTCTTATAAGACTTTCTCTTTTATCAACAGTAACCCCTGCCCAGTTACCAACCTTTTCATTTCGGCCGGTAAGTGCGTTGTACATTGTGGTTTTACCGCTGTTGGGATTGCCTGCTAAAGCAATTCTCATTATTTATTCCTCCTGGTAAGTAAATAATAGCAAAAGTTAGATGCGACTAACTGTGTGGCAAAATATATACGACCGACTGTTCGGTCGCTGATATTATCAGATTATAATAGCTTCTGCAAGCTGGTTATCGATATTGTATCTGCCGTCTTTGATTGATACTATGCATCCGCCTTTGAGATGGGAGATAACGGTTATGGTTTCACCGCTGTAACATCCCAGAGAAAAAAGAAACGCGTTAAGTTCTTCGTCATCTGTAACAATGTCTTTTATAACATATTCTTTTTCTTCAATAGCTTCAGTCAAATTCATAGTTTACCCAACCTTTCAAC
>JAZOQS010000162.1:0-11337 GCA_045656205.1 Clostridia bacterium
CGCAGAAAATCAAAGTTTGTTACCTATTTCAAGGACAATGACATCATCTGCGACATTCTCGCCCTTATGGGCGCAGGCAGTTCGGCACTTAAAATAAGTGAAACAAACATTTCAAAAAGCATCGCAAACCGCGATAATCGACTGATAAATTCCGAAAATGCCAACTATGACAAAACGCTTATCGCATCTGTAAAACAGCTTTTAGCCATAGATACCATTGATAAATATATGGGCATTGAAAATCTGCCCTCACAGCTCCGCGACCTTGCGCTCCTGCGACTTGAAAAACGCGACGCAAACCTCGCCGAGCTTGCAGAAATGCTTGAGATCAGTAAATCGGGCGTAAATCACAGGATGAGAAAAATAATGAAAATAGCAGAAGATTTAGCAGGAGAGAGTTCAAATGAGTAATTTTGTTCATCTTCATACACATACAGAGTACAGTCTGCTGGACGGTGCCTGTCGCATCAAAAAGCTCGTTTCACGCGTAAAAGAGCTTGGTATGGATGCAATTGCCATCACAGACCACGGCAATATGTACGGCGTTATAGACTTTTATAAAGAGGCAAAAAAACAAGGCATAAAACCTATTTTAGGTTGTGAGGTTTATACCGCTCCCCGAAGCAGATTTGAACGGGAGGGCAGGCAGGACGCCGAGCCCGGTCATCTTGTGCTCCTTGCAGAAAATCTCGCCGGCTGGCACAACATAATAAAAATTGTTTCCGCAGGGTTTACTGACGGGTTTTACTATAAACCCCGTGTTGACCTTGAGCTTTTGCGTGAGCACAGCGAGGGAATCATTGCGCTTTCCGCCTGTCTTGCAGGCGATGTTGCCCGCAGTCTTATGGAGCAAAACACTGAAAAAGCCCAGAAATATATCGAAAGCTATATGGATATTTTCGGTAAAGACAATTTCTTTATTGAGCTTCAGGACCACGGTATCCCCGAACAGAAACAGGTTAACGCCCATCTTATTACACTTGCTGAAAAATACGGACTTGGTCTTGTTGTTACAAATGATATACATTATGTAAACCGCGAAGATGCAAAGTTCCACGACATTCTGCTTTGCATACAGACAAACCGCAAGGTTACAGACGAAAACAGAATGAAGTTTTATTCGGACGAGTTTTATATTAAATCCCCCCAAGAAATGAGTATGCTTTTCCCTGCCATTTCCGAGGCAACGGAAAACACTGTTAAAATTGCAGACCGTTGCAATGTAGAAATTGAGTTTGGTAATTTCCACCTGCCCAAATTCCGGATTCCGGGCGGTGGTGACAGTTTTGAATATTTGAAAAAACAGTGTGAATCAGGTCTTAAAGAACGTTATCCCGACACCTGGGAAAGCCTTACGGACAGACTCACTTACGAGCTTGACACCATTAACAGTATGGGCTATGTGGACTATTTCCTTATTGTGTGGGACTTTATCCGTTTTGCCAAGGAAAACGGCATAATGGTGGGTCCGGGCAGGGGTTCTGCCGCAGGAAGTCTTGTTTCATATGTACTGAAAATCACAGATATTGACCCCATAAAATATTCTCTTATTTTTGAACGTTTCTTAAACCCCGAACGCGTAAGCATGCCCGATATTGATATTGACTTTTGTATCGAGCGCCGTCAGGAGGTTATAAACTACGTTATCGAAAAGTACGGAGAAAAGAGCGTTTCGCAGATTATAACCTTTGGTACAATGGGCGCAAAACAGGCAATCCGTGACTGTGCTCGTGCACTTGACGTGCCATACGGCGATGCTGATAAAATTGCAAAGCTTATCCCCAACGAGCTTAAAATGACCATCGACAAAGCTCTTGAAACTCCCGACCTTAAAGCTTTATATGAAGAGGACGAAACGGTCCGCACAGTCATTGATGCGGCTAAAGAGGTTGAGGGAATGGTTCGCCACAGCTCTGTTCACGCGGCAGGCGTGGTAATTTGCGAGGGTGACGTTACAAACTTCATACCCCTCTCCAAAAACGGCGAGGCTGTTACAACCCAGTTTGTAAAAGATACTGTTGAGGAAATGGGCCTTTTAAAAATGGACTTTTTAGGTCTTCGTAACCTTACCATCATCCGCGATGCACTTGCAATGATAAAGCAGTCCACCGGAGAGACAGTTGACCTTGCAGATATTGACTATAACATCCCCGGCATTTATCAGATGCTTTCCGCCGGAAATACCGACGGGGTATTTCAGCTTGAATCGCGTGGGATGAGAAGCTTTATCCGTGAACTTAAACCGAAAAATCTTGAAGATATCATAGCCGGAATTTCCCTTTTCCGTCCCGGTCCGATGGACCAGATTCCGGCATATATAAAAAACAAACACAACCCCGCAGGTGTTACCTATAAGCACCCGCTTTTAAAACCCATACTCGACGTAACATACGGCTGTATGGTTTATCAGGAGCAGGTTATGGAAATCTGCCGGAATCTTGGCGGATATTCTTTCGGCAGAGCCGATCTGGTTCGCCGCGCAATGAGCAAGAAAAAGTTTGACGTAATGGAACAGGAAGCGAAAAATTTCGTCTACGGCATCACCGACGAGGACGGAAATGTTACCCTTTCGGGTGCAATCAGAAATGGTGTTCCCGAGGAGGTTGCAATTTCCATTTTTGACGAAATGATAGAGTTTGCAAACTACGGCTTTAACAAATCTCACGCCGCCTGCTACGCTTTCATTGCTTACTGGACAGCTTATCTGAAATATAAATATCCCGTTTATTTTATGGCAGCACTGCTGTCAAGCGTGCTGTCCGATTCGGGTAAAATTTATCAGTATATCACCGACTGTGAACGTATGGGCATAAAAGTTCTTCCGCCGGACATCAACTCAAGCTTTGACGGATTTTCAGTAGATGGTAGCAACATCCGATTTGGTCTCGGCGCAGTTAAAAATGTCGGTCATAATGTGGTGGCGGCCATCGTTGAGGAAAGAAAATCCGCTCCCTTTACAGATTTTACCGATTTTGCAGAGCGTATGCAGGGTAAAGATGTGAACAAACGAACTGTTGAAAGTCTTATCCGCGCAGGTGCGTTTGATACTTTGCCCAATTCACGCGCTCAGCTTTTAGAGGCTTTTGAACGAATACTGGACAGACTCACAAACGAGAAAAAAGGCAACGCCGCAGGTCAGATTTCACTTTTCGGCGATGTTTTAAACGAAAAACCAAATGATTTTAAGGATATCCCCGAGCTTTCACTTGATGAAATTCTGACCATGGAAAAAGAAATGCTTGGTCTTTATGTATCGGGACATCCGCTTGAAAGCTATGCGGAAACTGTAAACAAAATTCCCCACATTTCATGCGGTGATATAGCTCTCGCCCAGGCAGAAGACCCGGAAGCCCCCATTAAAGACGGTGACAGAGTTACTTTCATCGGTATCCTTGCCGCCCGCAAGGACAAGGTGACCAAAAACGGTTCCACCATGACCTTCCTTGATATTGAGGACACATTCGGCTCGGTGGAAACAGTTGTTTTCTCCAATCTTTTTGCCAGAACAAAACACCTGTTTGAGGAAAATGTTCCGCTGGTAATCCGCGGAAGAATTGATATAAACGAGCAGGAATCAAAAATCATTGCGGACGATATTGACCTGCTTAAAAATATTGATATTTCCACTCCCACATCCCCTCCGCAGAGCAAACTTTATATAAAATTTGCTCTGGGCAAGGATTTTCTCCTGCCGCAGGTAAAGGAAATACTAAAAAAATCTTCCGGCAACATTCCGGTATATATCTATATTGAAGAAACCCGACAAACATTTGTTGCCGACGAGGAATTTTCCGTTAACCCAACAGAAAATCTGCTGTCGGAACTTTGTGATTTTCTTGGAAAAGATTGTATTGTGCTCAAATAATGCAGAATTGAGAATGCAAAATTCAGAATTAATGTCAAAACCCGAACGAAATTCGTTCGGGTTTATTTTATGGGATATGGTTTTGCTTCATTGGTAAGCTCTAATATATAATCAGTAGATACATTATAATATTTTGCAAGTTTAATTAAAACATCAGTTGGAAGTTGTCTCTGTCCATTCTCATATTGAGAATAAGTGTTTTGTTTTATATGCAGATAGTTTGCAATGGTTTGCTGCTTAATATCAGCATCTTCCCGCAACTCTTTGAGTCTCATAATATCACCTTCTGAATTTATTATACCTAATCTCAATACGAGATATTGACATTTATCTCATTTTGTGATATTATTGTGTTAACATTTAAAGAAGGATGTGTTTTTATGGGTGCACAAAATAAGGTTGTTGCAGGTGATTTTAATGGAAAAGCCGTGTTTTTAGAATCTAAAGACAAAATACAAATTGGGGAGATTCACTTTCCTTCAAACGAAGTTGTTATGGAAATAAAAAAATCAACTGTAAAAAGTTACGAGGTGCTTGATGCATCTTCCAAGAAAAGTGCAGGGAGTGCTATTGCGCGCGCAGGTGTCGGCGCTTTATTCCTTGGCCCAATTGGTTTGGCTGCCGGACTAAGTGCCAAAAGCAAAGGGACTTATACAATTTCTCTCGACTTTCACAATGGTAAAAAAAGCTTGATTGAAGTAGACGACAAGATTTACAAAGCTATGGTTAAAAATCTGTTTTAATCACAAAACCCGAACGAAATTCGTTCGGGTTTATTTTATATATATTTTTTCATGTGAGAAAGTGCTGACTTTTCCAAACGACTCACCTGTGCCTGAGAAATTCCGATTTCCTGAGCGACCTCCATCTGGGTTCTGCCTTTAAAAAATCGCAGGCTTAAGATGTGTCTTTCACGGTCGGAAAGTTTATCTATCGCATTGTGCAGAGCGATATTTTCAATCCAGTTTTCGTCGGTACTTTTGCCATCCTTGACCTGGTCCATAATATAGACCGCATCCCCGCCATCGTGATAAACCGGCTCGTAGAGCGATACCGGCTCCTGAATGGCATCAAGAGCAAAGGTTACTTCCTCTCTCGGAATTTCAAGCTGTTTTGCTATTTCATCAAGAGTGGGTTCCTGCCCCGTCTCATTTGTAATTTTTTCTTTAATCTGCAACACTCTGTACGCCGTATCCCTTATTGAGCGACTTACTCTGATGGGATTGTTGTCCCTTAAATATCTTCTGATTTCTCCAATAATCATGGGCACTGCATAGGTGGAAAACTGCACATTCTGCGAGGTGTCAAAATTGTCTATTGCTTTTATGAGTCCCACGCACCCTACCTGGAACAAATCGTCCGGATTGTCGCTTCTGCCTGCAAATCTTTTCATAATGCTTAAAACCAGACGCAGATTACCATAAACAAACTCTTCCCTTGCCTCTTTGTCCCCTTGTTTTATTCTTTCAAACAGCTCTCTTTTTCTTTCTCTGGACAAAACGGGAAGTTTTGATGTGTTAACCCCGCAAATTTCCACCTTATTCATATTTGCACCTCCGGAAAATCATCTTGTGATTTTATTATTGCCGGAGGATAAATTATTTAATCAATATATTTTCGACAAAAGAAATTAAATCGGAGTTTGCATAAAAATAGTGCACCGCGGGTAATCCGAACCCAAGTCGATAGCGGCTTGGGCGTGCCCGAAGGCGTACAAATGTACGTCGAGAGGTGAGGAGTGCCCGAAACGCAAAGGAACAAAATAAATCCGCAGCAAATGCTGCGGATTTTAACCAAACAGTTACTATTTGATTGTTAATTACAAAAACTATTTTCCTTTGCGCGGTGTGTGCATTTTTAGGTAAACTAATTTATACGCTAAAAAGTAAATCACCATACGCCGGAACAGGCCACAGATCGGGCGAAATAATAACTTCTGCACCGTCTACCGCTGTACGCACATCGTTCATAGCCGGAATCACCTTGTCTGCATAACACCTTGAAAGAAGAATGTAGTCCTCTGTTTCCGGTCTTTCATCCATTGCTTTTTCAAGACCTGCAATAGCTTTTGAAAGCTGTTTGCCAAATCCCGCAATGTTTTCAAGAATTTCTCTCTCTTCTTTTGTGTCAATTCCTGTTTCCACATAAAGTTTAACAGTTCTTGCCGCTTCTCTTGCCGCCTTGTGAATTGCCGGCAGATAATCTCTTTTTGCCATCTGCAGCATTGTCAGCGCCTCGATATTCATTGTTTTACAGTAACTTTCAAGCTTGATTTCACATCTTGATTTAAGCTCTGCTTCGGAGAAAACGCCATGCTCGGTGAGCATTTTGACATTCTTCTGCGCAAGAAGCGAGGGCACACAGTCGGGAGTTGATTTAAGATTTAAAAGTCCGCGTCTTTCAGCTTCTTTGACCCATTCTTCCGAATAGTTGTTGCCCGAGAAAATTATGCGTTTGTGCGCCTTGATGGTTTCTCTTATAAGAACCGTCAGTTCTTTTGAAAAATCTTCCGCAGTTTCAAGTCTGTCCGCAAAAATCCTGAGGGACTCTGCTACTGCCGAGTTTATCATAATGTTGGTTGCCGAAATTGTATTGGATGAACCAAGCATACGGAACTCAAATTTATTACCGGTAAACGCCAGAGGAGATGTTCTGTTGCGGTCGGTTGCATCTATACGGATTTTGGGCAGAAGGTCCACGCCGATTTCCATATATTTTTTGCCGTGTTTTTCGTATTTTTCGCCTTTTTCAACCGCTTCAATAATTTCCGAAAGCTCGTCTCCAAGGAAAATCGAAATTATAGCCGGAGGAGCTTCATCCCCGCCAAGTCTTAAATCGTTTCCTGCGGTTGCACAGGATGTTCTGAAAAGATCCTGATAATCGTCCGCCGCTTTAATAACTGCGCAGAGGAACAACAGGAACTGTGCATTATCCTCAGGAGAATCTCCGGGGTCTAAAAGATTGCCTATTTTTCTTGCAGAAAGGGACCAGTTATTATGCTTACCGCTGCCGTTAACCCCCGCAAAGGGTTTTTCGTGCAGGAGACATACAAGTCCGTGTTTTTCTGCAACACGTTTCATAACTTCCATAGTAATCTGGTTATGGTCGGAAGAAATGTTTACAGTTGAGAAAATGGGTGCCATTTCGTGCTGCGCAGGAGCCGCTTCGTTGTGCTTTGTTTTTGAAAGCACGCCAAGTTTCCAGAGCTCTTCGTCAAGCTCTTTCATAAATTCGGCAACCCTGGGTCTTATGCTTCCGAAATAATGATCTTCCATTTCCTGACCCTTTGGCGGTTTTGCGCCAAACAGGGTTCTGCCTGTGTAAATAAGGTCTTTTCTTTTATTGTAAAGTTCTCTGTCTATAAGGAAATATTCCTGCTCGGGACCAACCTCGGGAACAACATGAGAAGTTTCTTTCCCAAACAGTTTTAAAACTCTTTTCGCCTGCTTGTCAATGGCGTCCATTGAACGCAGAAGCGGTGTTTTATTGTCAAGTGCATCCCCGCCGTGAGAGCAGAAAATGCAGGGTATGTACAAGGTTTTATCTTTTATAAATGCATAGGACGAGGGGTCCCACGCAGTATATCCGCGCGCTTCAAAAGTAGCGCGGAGACCGCCGGAGGGAAAGCTAGATGCATCCGATTCACCTTTTACAAGCTCTTTGCCCGTAAATTCCATCAGAACGTGACCTTCACCGTCAGGAACAATAAAACTGTCGTGTTTTTCGGCGGTAATGCCCGTCATGGGCTGGAACCAGTGGCTGTAATGGGTTGCACCTTTTTCGATAGCCCAGTCTTTCATTGCCTGCGCTATAACAGCCGCAAGAGATTTGTCAAGCGGTTTTGCCTTTTCAATTGTACGATGAAGAGATTTGTAAACCTCTTCGGGCAACCGCTTTTTCATTTCGTCATTATTAAAAACCATACTGCCGAAAATTTCCGGTATACTATTCATAATTTTCATACCTTTCCACATTAAAGAAGAATTATTCCCGCGTCCGCGCAGGTTTTAACGGTATCCTCGTCCCAGATGGAAACCTGAACTTCGCCGATATGTGCTTTTCCTAAAATGAGCATTGAAAGTCTGGACTGGCCTATTCCTCCACCCATTGTCAGCGGAAGCTCACCGCTTAGCAGCATTTTATGGAATGTGAGATTTCGTCTGTCATCGCAACCCGCGAGCGTAAGCTGACGGTCAAGAGATTTTTCGTCCACTCTTATGCCCATGCTGGATATTTCAAAAGCTCTGCCTAAAAGGTCATTCCAGAACATTATATCGCCGTTAAGCTCCCAGTCATCATAGTCGGGTGCTCTGTTGTCATGCGGCTGTCCGTTTGAAAGTTTGCCGCCTATTTTCATGATAAACGCGGTTTTATGTTCTTTAAGATAGGCATCTTCTCTTTCTTTTCCGGTCATATCCGGGTAAAGGTCCAAAAGCTGTTGGGATGTAACAAAGGAAACTTCTCTTTTGATTTCGGTTGTTATCTGCGGATAACGCGCTTTTAAAGTGTCAAGCGTGTCGCACACCGCATTAACAATGGCTCTGACAGTATCTTTAAGATATTCTTCCGTTCTGTCCTCTCTCAAAATAACCTTTTCCCAGTCCCACTGGTCAACATATATTGAATGAATGTTTGACAGGGTTTCATCCCTGCGGATGGCATTCATATCTGTATAAAGTCCTCTACCCGGTCTGAAATCATACTTATCAAGGGCAATTCTCTTCCATTTTGCAAGAGAATGAACAATTTCAACATCTTTGCCCACTTCGGGAACATCAAACGAAACGGGACGTTCCACCCCGCTCAGGTTGTCATTGATGCCCATTTCCGGGTCAACAAAAAGCGGAGCTGATACACGTTTTAAATTAAGAGACTGTGCCAGATTATCCTCAAAAATCCTCTTGAGTTTGCCGATAGCAACCTGCGTATCAAACAAATTAAGAGAAGATTTGTATCCTTCTGGTATTATTGTTTTGCTCATAAAGTATCGCTCCTTCCAAATAATATTTTATTATACTACATTTTACCTGTTTAGTCAAGAAAAAAGCCGGAGCTATCTCCGGCTGTCAGTCACGAATTATAAGTGCGATGAATTTAAGGGGTTCTTTTCCTGTATTTTCAATGCCGTGACCGTGTCCGTCAGGTGTAAAAGTAACGTCACCTGCAGCTACGGGAATTTCTAATCCGTCATCGTTATACATACCCTCTCCCGAGAGAATATAATAGCTTTCGCTCTCGCCATGGTGAACGTGATATCCCACAGACGCGCCCGGTTCAAGGTCAGCAAGCATAAAGTTTCTGAGCTTTTCGGGTTTATCATAATAATCGGACATTTTTGTCAGAGTTAAAACGCCTTTTCCTTTTTCGGCGCAGATTTCCTGAATTTTTTTCATTTCAGATGCTTTTGTTACTTTCATTTATACCACTCCTTTGATATAATTATATCACAAATTTTTTTCTTTGTAAACCTTTGTTTTTATTCACTTTTAAAAATGTTACGACTATAATTGAATTTAAAGAAAGGTTGTGACCCGAATGATTAAATTTGACAGATTAAAGGACGGTAAAAGATTTGCCCTGACATTAAGCTATGACGACGGCAAAAATCATGACCGCAGACTTGTTGAAATTATGAACAAACACGGTATCAGAGGTACATTCCACCTGAATTCAAGCAGAATGGGAAGTTCTGAGAATTTTGTTTCTCCCGAAGAATTCGGCAAGCTTTATAAAAATCACGAAATTTCCTGCCACGGAGTTTATCATCATTCTCTGTCCACTCTTGCTCCGCAGAATATTATCGGCGAAATTTTAGAGGACAGAAAATTCTTTGAAAATATTACTGAGACTCCCATCCGCGGTATGAGCTATGCAAACGGGGTTTATTCAGACGAAATAATAAATGTTCTTAAAAGCTGCGGTATGGTTTACTCAAGAACCGTTGAAGCAACACACCGTTTTTCATTTCCCGAAGATTTTATGAAATGGCATCCCACCTGTCACCACAGAGACTGCCTTAAAGACGCGGAAGCATTTATTGCTCTGACAGAAAGACAGTATTTTGCTCAAGCCAATCTTTTCTATGTATGGGGGCACAGTTACGAGTTTGAAAACAACGACAACTGGGATATAATTGAAAAATTCTGCAAGCTTATGGGTGGCAGAGACGAAATCTGGTATGCCACAAACATTGAAATCTATGAATATATAAATGCACAGAAATCTCTTATTATTTCTGCCGACAACAAAATTGTCCGCAATCCTACCGATATCCCCGTCTGGTTCTCTGAGGGAGGAGATGTTTACTGCGTAAATCCCGGCGAAACCATAAAATTATAATATTAAAACCCGAACAGATTTTGTTCGGGTTTTGTTTTATAAAACATAAAGATAAACCGCAAAGAAATGGAGCACACTTCCCGCAAGTACAAAAAAATGCCATACCGAGTGGATATACCTTGCTTTTTTGCCAAATCCGTAAATCACTGCACCGATTGTGTAAACTATGCCTCCGATAAGCATTAAAATTACACATTTAAAATCTACTGCGCGCATAAATTCCGGGAAAACAAAAACAATTACCCAACCCATTGCTATGTAGCAAATCATTGACATTACACTGTATTTTTTCACATCAATTCCGTTAAACACAATTCCCACTATCGCCGCTGCCCATACTATTCCGAACACCGTCCATCCAATCCAGCCGCGAAGAGCCACAAGAGTAACAGGTGTATATGTTCCGGCTATCAGCAGGAATATACTGCAATGGTCAAATGTCTGGAAAACTTTTTTCGCCCTGTTTACCTTAAGCGCATGATAGAGACATGACATTGTATAAAGCATAATAAGTGTAAATCCGTAAACAGCACTTGCAACAACTCCGTAAGCATCACCGGCAAGTGCAGATTTTATAACACAAAGCACCAGTGCAGCAACTCCCAGTGCGGCTCCCGCTCCGTGTGTTATTGCATTCATAAGTTCTTCACCGAGCGTATAATCGGGAAGCCCCATCATTCTCCTTTTGATATTCATTTTGCTACCTCCGTATAATATGAAATTATACACTTTTTATATGAAGTTGTCAATCTTTTCATAATCTTCCCTTTTCCTCCATAAACTTACTTGTAACTGATTTTTCCGTCAATCTTTTCCCCTTGAAAAAGCAGATTGTTTATGATAAAATAATAGTGTCCTTCCAATAAATGAAAGGCAGAGGAGTTTTTTAAATGGAAATAAACATCAATCAAATCAATTCCCGTATAAAAGAAAATACCGAGGAATTTATTGCCTCGACAGATAAAAATTATTTTGATACAATTTATAATATCGCACAGCACATTTGTGCAAACAGGGACAGTTGCCCCATAATTCTTGTGTCGGGCCCGTCCGGTTCGGGCAAAACCACAACTTCCCACGTCCTTGAAAAATTTCTTGATGATATGGGATGTGAAACCCACACCCTGTCTATG
>JAZOQS010000163.1:0-8869 GCA_045656205.1 Clostridia bacterium
TGTCTATATGGATTCGTCAACGCGCAGAAATCTGGAACTTGCCGAAACTCTGCGCACAAAATCCCGCAAGGGAAGTCTGATCTGGGTGCTTGACAAAACGAAAACTGCAATGGGCGCAAGACTTATGCGCAGATGGATTGAACAGCCCCTGTTAAACCGTGGTGTTATTGAAAAAAGGCTGTCGGGTGTTTCGGAACTTTACGGGAATGTGATGCTCCGTGAGGGAATTCGCGAAAAGCTGGAATATGTCCTTGACATTGAAAGGCTGCTTAGCAGAATTGTGTGCAAAAGCGCCATCGCAAAAGACCTTCTTGCACTTAAAGAGTCCCTTAAAGCGCTGCCGGCAGTGATTTTTGACCTTGAGTGTTGCACAAGTGAAATGCTCACCGAACTTTCACACGATTTTGACACTCTTGAGGACGTAAAGAATTTAGTAGAGCTGAGCATAAATGACGATGCTCCCGTTTCATTGCGTGAGGGTGGAATAATTAAAGATAATTACAGCGAAAAGCTTGATGAACTCCGCCGTGCACTTACAGAGGGGTCATCCTGGCTTGCTGATGTTGAAGCGGAAGAAAGAGAAAAAACAGGAATCAAAAATCTTAAGGTTAAATTCAATAAGGTTTTTGGTTACTATATCGAGGTTTCACGTTCCAATCTTGACAAGGTTCCCGAAACCTATATCCGCAAACAGACTACTGTAAACGCCGAAAGATTTATCACCCAACGGCTTAAAGAAATTGAAGATATGGTGCTGGGCGCAAAGGACAAAATTGATGCGCTTGAGTATGCACTTTTTGAGGAAATCCGTGAAAAAGTTGCTGCCGAGCAGGAAAGAATTCAGAAAACTGCAAGAAAACTTGCGGTTTTAGACTGTATCGCATCCTTTGCGGAAACAGCGGTTAAATATAACTATGTTAAACCTCAGATTAATTCTGAGGGCAGAATTGAAATAAAACAGGGCAGACATCCCGTTGTTGAAAGACTCACAGAACAGATGTTTGTCCCCAATGATACACTTTTAGACAAAGAAGATAACAGATTTGCAATAATCACAGGTCCGAATATGGCAGGTAAATCAACCTATATGCGCCAGATTGCGGTAATAACACTTATGGCGCAGATTGGCTCTTTTGTTCCTGCGGAAAGTGCGGACATCGGTGTGATTGACGGGATTTTCACCCGTATAGGCGCGTCGGACGATTTGGCTTCGGGGCAGAGTACCTTTATGGTGGAAATGAACGAGGTTGCAAACATTCTTAAAAGTGCTACTGCAAACAGCCTTATTGTTTACGATGAAATAGGCAGAGGAACAAGTACATATGACGGGCTTGCAATTGCCTGGGCGGTTGCAGAGCATACTGCAAACAAAGAAAAATGCGGCGCAAAAACTCTTTTTGCCACACACTATCACGAACTTACAGAGCTTGAGGAAAAAGTAAGCGGCGTTAAAAACTACAGCGTTGCAATAAAAGAACGTGACGGGGACATCATTTTCCTCCGCAAAATTATAAAAGGCGGAGCGGACAGCAGTTATGGTGTTGAAGTTGCAAGACTTACGGGAATTCCGTCTGATGTCATAGACCGCGCAAGGGAAATTCTTAAAAAGCTTGAAAACGGTGAAATGGAAAAACCGCAGAAGAAAGCTCCCGAAAAAGCGGAAAAGAGCGAGCTTGATATTATTGTTTCCGAGCTTAAGGATGTTGACATTAATACGCTTACTCCCATTGAAAGTATGAATATTTTATACAAACTGAAAAAACTCCTGTAAAGGGGAATGATTTATGTTTATAAAACTTCTTGATAAAAATCTGTCAAACATGATAGCTGCAGGTGAGGTTGTTGAACGCCCTGCTTCGGCTATAAAAGAGATGATAGAAAACTCGGTGGACGCCGGAGCCGGAGTGGTTACGGTTGAAATTACAGGCGGCGGACTCAAAATGATAAAGGTAACGGACAACGGCTGCGGAATTCATCCGGAGGATGTATCCACTGCCTTTATGCGCCATGCCACAAGTAAAATTTCAAAACCTGAGGACCTTGATGCTATTTATACGCTTGGTTTCAGAGGCGAAGCTCTTGCTAGCATAGCGGCAGTTGCCGAGGTGGAACTTTATACCAGAACGGCGGAATTTGACGTGGGTATGACGGCTACTGCAAACTATGGCGAAATAGAAAATGCAGTGAAAACTCCCGGATTTGTCGGCACTTCAATCAAAGTGTCCAATCTGTTTTACAATACTCCTGCAAGACTTAAATTTCTTAAAAAAGAAACCACAGAAGCGGGATATTGCGAAGAAGCTGTCAGAAAAACTGCAGTTGCACATCCTGAAGTTTCTTTCAGGTTTATAAGCGATGGCAAGGAAAAACTTTTTACTCCCGGCGACGGGCTACTCAAAAACACAATCTTTACCCTTTACGGCAAAGATACTCTCTCAAGACTTACAGAAATTTCAAGAGCGGAGGACGGAGTTAAAGTCAGCGGTTTTGTCAGCGACATAACAGGCGCGAAAAAAACCCGTTCAATGCAGATGTTTTTCGTCAATAACCGTCCGGTTGTGAGCCGTATGATGGCAAACGCTCTTGAAGAGGCGTGCAAAGGAATGATTCCAAACGGGATGCATCCCATGGCAATTATAAAGATTGATATTCCTGCAACCGAAATTGATATAAATGTTCACCCCTCAAAGCTTGAGGTGAAATTTTCCGACGAGGGCAGAATTTACAGAGCGGTTTATCACGCAGTGAAAAATTCATTTGCCGCTCCCGAGATGCCTGTTATAGATGTGGCGGAAAAAGAGCCGGAACCGGCACCTGTTATTCAGCCGGAACCGGAAATGACCATGAGACAGCCGCAGGTGACATATGAAACCGCAAAACCTGCCTATGTGCCGCCTAAAATGCCGGAATTTGTTCCGGTTTATAAGAAGACGGAAAAACCGGTTATAGCTCCCCAAATTGCAGTTCCTGTTCAAACGGCAGTGGAGAAAACAGCTCCGGATTATAGAATAATCGGCCAGATTTTTGATACTTACATAGTTGTTCAGCGCGGCGATGAAATGCTGATGATTGACCAGCATGCGGCTCATGAACATATAACATACGGAAAACTTAAAAAGCAGTATGACGAGGGACAAATATCCTCGCAACAGCTGATGGTACCCAAAACAGTTAACCTTTCTCCGGTAGACAAAGCGATTGCCACCGAAAATATGGATATGCTTTTTGAGGTTGGATTTGAGTGTGAGGATTTCGGCGGTGCGGGAATTATTGTCCGCGGAGTCCCCGAAGCACTTGATATGGAAAAAATTGAAGATGCACTGACAGAAATTTTAGAGCTTATCGGAAGCCATAAGGCGGATATCACACCCGAGAAAAAGCTTAAAATGCTGGAAACTGTCAGCTGCAGAGGATCCATAAAAGCGGGTAAAAAGCTGTCTCTTATGGAGATGGACAATCTGGTCCGTCAGCTTTTTGAAATTGAAGGAACAGTTAACTGTCCGCACGGCAGACCTGCCATTGTGGCTCTGACCAAAAACTTTGTAGAAAAACAGTTTTCCAGAATAAAATAATTTCCCGGAGGAAAAAGATGATACCTCTTTTAGTAATAGGCGGGCCGACGGCTTCGGGCAAAACAACCCTTGCCATAGAACTCGCAAAAAGGCTTGACGGTGAAATAGTTTCCGCCGATTCAATGCAGATTTATAAGTTTATGAATATCGGCAGCGCCAAGCCTGACGAGGAGGAAAAACAGGGGGTGCTGCATCATCTTCTTGATGTGTGTGAGCCTACCGAGAATTTCTCGCTGGGGGATTATCTTGTTCTTGCAAGAAAGGCGATTGAAGATATTCACCGGAGAGGAAAACTTCCCGTTGTGGCAGGCGGTACGGGTCTTTACATCAATTCACTCATCAATAACATAGAACTCACAGAGGAAGAAAACACCTCGGATATCAGAGAAAGACTTATGGCGTTTGCTCAGGAAAATGGCAGTGAGGCCCTGTTTGAAAGACTTCGTGAGGTGGACCCCGAAAGTGCAGAGCGGATACATCCGAATAACGTTAAAAGAGTCATGAGGGCGCTTGAAATATTTGAAAGCACCGGAAAAACCATGACCGAAACCTTAAAAGAAAGTAAAAAACCGCCGGTGTATAATGTGATGCAGTTTGCAATAAACCACGACAGGGAAGTGCTGTATGACCGCATTAACAAAAGAGTGGATATTATGATTGAGCAGGGACTTGTGGATGAAGTGCGGATGCTTTCGGAGATGGGTTGCACCAGAGAAAATACCTCTATGCAGGGAATAGGTTATAAAGAGGTGCTGGACCATCTTGAAGGAAAACTGACAATGGAAGAAATGGCAGAAGAAATAAAACAGGCGACACGCCGGTATGCAAAACGGCAGATAACCTGGTTTAAACGAAATGATATGATATGGCTTGATGCAAAAGCGTTGGACTTTGACGCTCTTGCAGAAGAAATAAGGAGTAAAATAGGATGAAAAAATCACTTCCTCTTATTTTAATATTTGTGGCTCTTATCCTGCTCTGGACGGTGTATGGCAACATTATGCATCCCGAAAAGGATGCGTCTGCTGTCAGCGGTGAATACAAAGTGGAGATATACGATTTTGCACTTGTTCTCCGGAACGAAACTCCCATAACGGTGAGCGGTCAGGGGTATTTTCAGAATGTTGTTGCAACCGAGTCCAAAGTATGGGCGGGAGAGCCGGTAGGCTGGTTCTGTGAAGGTGAGCCAGACTCGGATGTGGTAAAACAACTTAACGTCATAAATGAAAAAATCCGTGAAGCATCCACCTCCGAATCCACCGATAAAGCACTGACGAATGACGTTTTTTCAATAGATAACAAAATCCTTTCTTATACAAAACAGATTTCTGCACTTGCGGCATCAGGTGACCAGAAAGCCATTAATAGAATCCGCAGTGAAATAGATCTTCTGATAGAACGGAAAAATGCTATTGCCGGTAATGGCGGCGGTGGAAAAGAAAGTGTGATAGAAACCCTTACAAGACAAAAAAATGAGCTTGAGGGGAAACTTGGCAGGTCAAGAAAAAGCCTTGCCGCTCCCACAAGCGGAATTTTTGTGGCGTCGGCTGACGGGCTTGAAAAAACACTTGCTTTTGCAAGTATGGAAACGCTTACTCCTGCGGCGGTAACAGATTACCTGAGCAGGGAGGAATATAAGGCGGATGAGGAAATTTATCCCTATCCGGTATGCAAAATCACCGACAACACCGAATGGATTCTGGCGGTTGTGTGCAGCGAGCAGGTAGCCGCAGAACTTTCAGAGGGGAAAAGAGTGCGTGTATCCTTCCCGGATGAGGGGGATAAGACTCTTGCCTGTACAATCCATAAAATTACCCAGCCGGAAGATGGCAAGGTTGTAATGTATATTCTGGGCACCAACGAGATTTATGATATACTGACTGCCAGAAAAATGAAAATCAACATTCTCATAGACAGCTATGAAGGGCTTCGAATTCCGTCATCGGCGGTAAAAACTGTTGATGGCAAGGATATCGTTCTTGTAGAAAAAGGCGGCGGAGATATTCAGGTTGAGGTAGAGGTTTTGTTTAAAGATGAAGATTTCGCCATAATTAAAGAGGGCGGAAACCTGAAAATTTATGATAAGGTTGTAACGGAGTAGAAAATGAGTATTGCCGATAACATAAAACGCGTAAATGAGCGAATTGAAAATGCCTGCAAAAGAGCCGGACGTGACCCGTCAGAGATAACGCTTATCGGGGTTACGAAAACTCATGGAGCGGACACCATAAACGAGGGTATCCGGGCAGGACTTACGGATATAGGCGAAAACCGCGTTCAGGAAATAATTGAAAAATACGACGATATAGATAAAAATGCGAAAATCCACCTGATAGGACATCTGCAGACAAATAAGGTTAA
The DNA here is from genome assembly GCA_045656205.1 of Clostridia bacterium. GTDB lineage: Bacteria > Bacillota > Clostridia > RUG12999 > RUG12999 > RGIG7450. The sequence goes on from JAZOQS010000163.1 coordinate 5,934, forward strand.
ATATATTGCCGACAAAGTGGCAATGATACATTCTGTGGATTCGTTAAAACTTGCAAAAGAGATATCGGACCGGGCTGTAAAATACGGCAGGGTTATGGATATTTTAATTCAGCTCAACATTTCGGGAGAAGAGTCCAAATCGGGACTTGCGCCGGAAGAGCTGGACGGGCTTTTGGAAGAGATAAAAGACCTTAAAGGGGTTTTTGTAAGAGGACTTATGACCATACCGCCCGTTGAAACGGGAGATATGATAAAAAGCCGCGAAATTTTTAGAAAGCTTGGCAAAATATATATTGACAAAAAGGCAAAAATATATGATAATATAAAGATGGACGTTTTGTCCATGGGAATGAGTAACGATTTCGAAATTGCCATAGAAGAAGGCAGCACAATGGTGCGTGTCGGCCGGGCAATTTTCGGAGAAAGATAAAAATTTTTGGAGGGTACGAAATGGGTAAATTTTCTAAACTTTTAAATGCTATGGGAATTCCTACGGAGGAAGAATTTGACGAAGCCGAAGAAGTGGTTTATGAGAAAGAACCTGCTCCGTCCGGCTTTATCAAAAGAGGTAAGGTTGTAAACATCAATGCGACCACACAGTATCAGGTTGTTGTTGTTCAGCCTGAAAACTTTGACGAAGCAAAAGAAATTGCTGACCACCTGAAAGACAGAAGACCTGTTGTAATCAATCTTGAACTTATGGACAAAGATTCTGCACAGAAAATTTTTGACTTTTTAAGCGGTGCTATTTATGCTCTTGGCGGCAGTCTTCAGAAAGTTGCTGCAAACATTTATCTTATTGCACCATATAACGTAGCTGTTATGGGTGATTTCAGAGACGAACTTAAAAACAAAGGGCTTCTCTGGTCTTAAGGAATTGGCATAATGATTGAGATTGCGGTAGTAAGAGCAGTAGGTTCGCTCTTTAGGATTTTTGAATTTCTCATCATAGCAAATGCGCTGCTCAGTTGGTTTCCGTTTGTCTGGCAAAATCCGACGCTGTCGAGAATTGCGGACATGATAAACCGACTGACAGAGCCTCTTTTGAAACCGGTAAGAAAACTTCTTGCGAAAACTCCTGTGGGGGATATGCCTATTGACATATCTCCTGTTATAGCTGTTTTGCTTCTGGGATTTTTGCAGAATATTCTGGTTATAATACTACATGCGGTGATATAGTGGAAGAACGAGATATAATGATAAGTCGCCTTGGCGACCTTTCAAAAAAACGTGACGAGGGGAATTACTGCACATTTTCTCCCTTTTTGAGTCCTGACCTGTTCGGCGATGCTAAAGCGTGCGGAAAGTCTTTGCTCTGGGGAGGATATGACGAAGCAGAAAGATGTGTGGCGGCATTTTTGCCCGATTATATGTCGGAAGAAGATGTGTCCTGGCCCATATCCCTTATAATAATTTCTCCCACGGACGGGAAAGTCCATAGTCACAGGGATTATCTCGGCAGTCTTATGTCGCTTGGGATAAAACGCCAGGTTATCGGAGACATAATTGTGGACGGAACAAAAGCGTATCTTTTTTGTCTTGACACAATTGAAGAGTTTATTTTAAATAATCTCACCCACGTGGGCGGAGCTGTGTGCAAAACTGAAAAAGCCGAAAGCTTTGACATTCTGCCCGAGAGAAAATTTGAAGATGTGGGTGGAACAGCCGCGTCCGAAAGGCTGGACTGTATAGTGGCTCTTGCCACAAGAACAAGCCGCACAAAAGCGTCGGAACTGATAACCGGTGGCAGTGTTACGGTGAGTGGCAGGGAAATTACAAAAACCACGCATACAATGAAACAGGGAGACAGATTTTCTGTCCGCGGAAAAGGAAAGTTTGTTTATGACGGCGCGCAGGGAACTACCAGAAAAGGGCGCACGGTCATTAAAATAAGAAAATATATTTAGGAGGGGGCATACCATGTTATCACCGATAGACCTTGAAACAAAAGAGTTTAAGAAAACTCTCGGCGGATATAGCAGAGAGGACGTTGATGCGTTTATGACAATGCTCTTCCAGGATTATAAAAATCTATATATGGAAAACGTATCGCTTAAGGACAAGGTTAATATGCTGTCCGCAGCGGTATCCAAATACAAATCAATGGAAGACGTTCTGCAGAGCACTCTTGTTGTGGCTCAGTCGGCAAGTGACGAACTGAAAAACAGTGCTCGCGAGAAAGCAGGCGTTATCGTTGAAGAAGCCGAGCTTAAAGCAGGTAAAATTGAAATTGAAGCGCGCCAGAAACTCAGCGCGATTGAAAATGAATATAATAATGTTAAATTGCAGCTCGCAAGTTACAAAAAGCAGATATCTTCACTGCTTGAGGGAATACTTGAAACAGTAAACAACTTGCCTGAAAATGCTGAAAGGAATGAATAAAATGGATTACGGCAAAACACTTAATCTTCCTCAGACCGAATTTTCCATGAGGGCAAATCTGCCCACAAAAGAGCCTGTGACTCTGGAAAACTGGGAAAATGAAGAACTTTACAAAAAAATAATCAAGAAAAATGAGGGCAAGCCTACATATGTGCTTCACGATGGCCCTCCCTATGCCAACGGTAACATCCACCTTGGTCATACACTTAACAAAATTCTGAAAGACATTATTGTTCGTCAGAAAAATATGAGTGGCTACCAGTCTCACTATGTTCCCGGCTGGGACACACACGGTCTGCCTATTGAAAAACAGGCTATTAAAAAACTCGGAATCAACCCTGCTCAGGCGGGCATTGTAAAATTCCGTGAAGTTTGCCGTGAATTTGCACTTGGTCACGTTGACAACCAGAGAACACAGTTCAAACGTCTTGGCGTTTTAGGTGACTGGGACAACCCCTACATCACACTTGACCCTGAATATGAAGCTGTGCAGATTGTAATGTTCGGCGAAATGGCAAAAAAAGGCTATATTTACAAAGGTCTTAAACCGGTTT
>JAZOQS010000164.1:0-3161 GCA_045656205.1 Clostridia bacterium
CATACGGGGCAGTTTTTGTCTGCCATGTCACAACCTGACGGAGCAGACCCGTCGGTTATAAATTCGCTGTGCTTACAGCTTGGGCAAACATAGTGGGGCTGAAGAGCGTTAACCTCGGTAATTCCGAGAAGAAACGCAATAAATGACGAACCAACCGATCCACGGGAGCCTACCAGATATCCGTCGGAAAGTGATTTCCAAACCAGTTTCTGAGCGATGATATAAAGAACCGAGAAGCCGTGTTTTATAATTGAACCAAGCTCTCTGTCCATTCGGCTTTTAACCTGTTCGGGGAGGGGATCGCCGTAAATTTCAACAGCTCTTTTGGTGGAAATGTTAACAATGTCTTCCTCTGCACCGTCCATTTCCGGGGTGTGCGGTTCGTCTGGGAGGAGCATGATGTTTTCCACCATATCGGCAATTTTATTGGTATTTTCAACAACAACTTTGTATGCAAGTTCGTCGCCAAGATAAGAAAATTCTTCAAGCATCTGCTCGGTTGTTCTGAAGTAAAGGGGAGCCTGCTTGTCCGCATCCTCAAAACCAAGTGAATCCATAAGTATCCGGCGGAAAGCCTCGTCCGACGGGTCCATAAAATGAACGTCACCTGTTGCAACAACGGGTTTACCCAGACGGTCCGCAGTTTCTATAATAATTTTATTTATTCTGTGAAGCTCCTTAACGCCCGAAACTCTGCCGCTACGAACCATAAATTCATTGTTGCCGTCCGGCTGAATTCCAAGATAGTCATAAAATGAAGCCAGTTTATCAATTTCCTTTTGTTTTTTGCCGTTTAATACCGCTTTGTAAACCCCGCCCGCCTCACAGGCGCTACCAAGAATAATGCCCTCGCGGTAGGTTTCTATCAGACTTTTGGGGACAAGCGGTTTTTTATAAAAATGTTTAAGATGGGATTCTGAAATTATGTGGTACATATTCCGGAGCCCCGTCATATTTTGGGCAATCATTATAAAATGGTGATATTTTGCCTTTTTACTGTCCCCGCAAAGCTCGGTGTTCAAAAGGTCAATATCGGTAAGACCGCGTTCTTTAAGCAGAGTAAAGCAACGCTTTAAAATTTCTGCAGTAGCTTCAGCGTCATCCACTGCGCGGTGGTGGTTGTCAAGAGTCACGCCCAGGTATTTAACCATAGCCGCCAGACCGTGTCTGCGCTGGTCGGTGAAAAGTGCACGGCACAGCTCAAGAGTGTCCATATAACAATAGTCAAAAGGCATTTCAAGATTTTCGTATACCACTCGCATAAACCCAACGTCAAAGTTTGCGTTGTGAGCAACAAGCACACAGCCCTTGGAAAATTCCTCAAATTTCTTTGCCGCAACAGAAATATCGGGTGCATCTTTTACCATATCGTCTGTTATGGAAGTAATTTCGGTAATATTGGCAGGGATGGGTCTGTGCGGGTTTACAAAGGTTGAATACCTGCCGGTAATTTCGCCCTTTTCCACCTTTACCGCTCCAATTTCGATAATTGAGTCGTCAATGGGTGAAAAACCTGTGGTTTCAAGGTCGAAAACCACAAATGACGAGTCTAAATTATACTCATTTTTTACGTTGTATGAAATATTAAGTTCGTTACTGCAAAGGTATCCCTCAACCCCGTAAAGAACCTTTATGCCGCGTTTTCTTGCCACGTCAAAAGCATCAGGGAAAGCCTGTGCAACCCCGTGGTCGGTGATTGCGATAGCACTGTGACCCCAATCGGCAGCGCGGTTTACCAGGTCTTTAACGCCGGACACACCGTCCATTGCAGACATTTTTGTGTGCAGGTGAAGTTCAACACGTTTAACCTCGGCGTTGTCGGTTATAACTTCTTTTTCAAGAAGATTGATGCTTGATGCCATGAGCACAAGTTCTTTGTCAAACTGGTCAAATTCAACCCTTCCGCTTACGGCAACATAAACGCCTTTTTTAAGACCGCCAAGAATTTTATCAAGTCGTTTGGCGGCTTTTTCTTTTTTATCTTCCTCCGCATCAAGTCTTGCACCCTCGAAAGATTTTATCTTAATTGAGCTTGTGTAATCGGTAACCGCAAATGACAGAATAACCCTGCCGCTTTTGGTTTCTTTAGGTTCAACAAAAAGCACGTCCCCACGGATTACAACCTCAGATGCGACATCTGTAATTGAGGAGATGGGAGTTGTTTCGCGGTCAAAAATTTTTCTGCCCTTTAAGATTGCGCTGTACTCCGCCTTGGGCGGGGGAGGCAGTTCAATTTCGGGCGGGGGAATCAAAGGCTCGGGAGCAGATGTATGCTCCGGCTCTGAAAATTTGGGCATGGCAATAACATCCTCCGGCTTTGGAAGATCGGGGATGGGACCATCGGCTATGCGGAAAGAAACCTCGTAGTTTCTGCCCGTTTCTTCCAGCAGGGCGGATTTTAAAATATTTGCACAACCTCCCGAATTAAGAAGGTCGATGCAGTCATTTTTAACAATAATTTCTATATGGTTGTCCGACAGTCTTACAACAGCATTTGATAAAATGCAGTGAGCAATTGAGAAGTTTTCGGAGATTCGCGCAATAAGATGGGGGAAATAAAGGCGCAGAGCTTCCTCGTCCAGTGAAAGCGCGGAATAATCATAGTGGCAGATGATATTTATGCCCGGATAATCCTTTTTTGTGGACGACAAGATATGCGCAGACTCTTTCTCGCTTAAAAATCTGTGAGGCTTTATAAAAAGCTCCAGCGTTTTTTTTGCGGAATAAAGTTTTGCGCGCAAAATCTCAATATTCTCAATACCGCTTATTTTGCCGCTGTCGGCAATTAAATCTGTAATAGGTGGCATAATCTTTCCTCAAAATTAAAGTAATTTTAAAAGTGTTTCGCCGTCGGCGATGTATTGGTCGGCAGTCTTTTTCATCAGGTCCTGACCGTAATTGAACTTGTCGTGAATTCCTGTGGTTTTAAATCCGGCTTTGTGAGCGGTATCAACTGCAACTGCCGAATCTTCAAAAACCCAGGTGGTGTCAAGGTCTGTTCCGAGACGGTCAAGAGCCCCAACGGTAAAATGCAATGTTTAACAGCTTTTTGTCGGTAGCCGAAGCAATACACATTTTAACGCCGAGAGACTGCAGATGGTCTAAAAATTCGGGCACACCCGGTTTTAAACAGACGGTGGTTTCATAATTTCACCTTCAAA
>JAZOQS010000165.1:0-5515 GCA_045656205.1 Clostridia bacterium
TGGCTGAACTTGAAAATTTAAGAATCAAATATCTTGGTAAAAAAGGTGAACTCACCGCAGTTTTACGTGGTATGGGCGCACTTTCTGCAGAAGAAAGACCGCTCGTGGGTAAAATTGCAAATGAAGTAAGAGCGTATATCGAAGAAAAGCTTGACAGCGCAAAAACTTCTCTTGAAAGTGCTCTTTCCGCACAGAAACTTAAAGACGAAAAAATTGACGTTACAATGCCCGGCAACAAAAATGCCGCAGGCAGACTTCATCCGACAGCGCAGGTACTTGAAGAAATCAAGGATATTTTTATCGGTCTTGGTTTTTCAATTGCAGAAGGTCCCGATATTGAGCTTGATTATTACAACTTTGAAGCGCTCAACATCCCCAAAGACCACCCCGCCCGTGACACTCAGGATACTTTCTATATAAATGAAAACACAGTTCTCCGTACACAGACATCACCTATGCAGGTGCGTGTAATGGAAAAACAGCAGCCGCCCATCAGAATTCTTGCTCCCGGTCGAGTTTACAGATCTGACGCGGTTGACGCAACTCACAGCCCTGTTTTCCATCAGATTGAGGGTCTTGTTGTTGATAAAGGCGTAACAATGGCTGACCTTAAAGGTACACTTGATCTTTTTGCAAAAAAACTTTACGGCGAAGAAACTGTTACACGTTTCCGTCCTCACCATTTCCCGTTCACAGAACCGTCTGCCGAAATGGATATCCGTTGCTTCTCCTGTGGTGGTAAAGGCTGCAGACTCTGTAAAAATGAAGGTTGGATTGAAATTTTAGGTGCCGGCATGGTTCACCCGAAAGTTCTCAAAAACTGCGGTATTGACCCTGAAATTTACAGCGGTTTTGCATTCGGTATCGGTCTTGAGCGAATAGTTATGAGAAGATTTGATATCAGAGACCTCCGTCTCTTCTTTGAAAATGATATCAGATTCTTAAAACAGTTCTAAGGAGGGGAAAAAGATGAAAGCATCAGTAAAATGGTTATGCGATTATGTTGATATAGCGGACGTAGAGCTCCGCGAACTTGCTGAAGCAATGACAATGTCCGGCTCAAAGGTTGAAGAAATCACCGAGCAGGGTGCTGAAATAAACAAGGTTGTTGCCGGCAGAATTTTAAAGAAAGAACACCACCCCGACGCTGATAAACTGTGGGTTTGTCAGGTTGACGTGGGAGCGGAAACAACTCAGATTGTAACAGGTGCGCAGAATATCGAGGAAGGTATGCTTGTGCCCGTTGCACTTCACAAATCCACACTTCCGGGCGGAGTGAAAATCACAAAAGGTAAACTCCGCGGACAGGTTTCAAATGGTATGATGTGCTCTCACGAGGAGCTTGGCATTGAAATGTCCGACTATGCAGGTGCCTGCGAGGACGGAATTTTAGTGATTTTAGAAGATGTACCCACAGGTACAGACATTAAAGAGGTTTTATCTCTTAACGAAAAAATTGTTGAGTTTGAAATCACTTCCAACCGTGCAGACTGCTTTGGTGTGCTCGGTCTTGCAAGGGAAGCTGCCGTTACATTCGGCAAACCTTTCAACCATAAAAAACCCGTAGTAAAAGGCGGGGCATCTGCTGACGGAGCGGAAATCAAGGTTAAAGTTGAAAATGCCGACCTTTGTCCCAGATATGCCTGCCGCGTGGTTAAAAATGTTAAAATTGCTGAATCTCCCGCATGGATTAAGGAAAGACTTAAAAGTGCCGGCGTAAGACCCATCAATAACATTGTTGACATCACAAACTTTGTTATGCTTGAATATGGTCAGCCCATGCACGCGTTTGATTTAAGCTTTATCAAAGGCAATGAAATTAACGTAAGAACCGCTAAAGAGGGTGAAATCATCACAACTCTTGACGGGGTAGAACATAAACTTGAACCATCAATGCTTGTAATTGCAGACGCTGAAAAAGCAGTTGCAGTTGCGGGCGTTATGGGTGGAGAAAACTCCGAAATTCAGGAAAACACAACAACACTTTTATTTGAATCTGCTAACTTTGACGGTCCGTCTGTAAGAATTACAGCAAAAAAACTCGGAATGAGAACAGAAGCGTCGGGCAGATACGAAAAAGGTCTTGACCCCAACATTGTTCCCGATGCGCTTGACCGAGCTTGTGAACTTATCGAGATGCTCGGCGCGGGTGAAGTAACTGATGTAATGCAGGATGTTTACGGCAAAAAACGTGTTATGAACCCCATCGAATTTGATGCGGATAAAATCAACAAATTCCTCGGAACAGACATTCCCGAATCGGAAATGGTGAGAATTTTAACCGAGCTTGAATGCAGCTTTGAGGGTGGCAAGGTTACACCTCCTACCTTCCGTGCAGACCTTGAAGGTTTTGCGGATATTGCAGAAGAAGTTCTCCGTTTCCACGGTTATGACAAAATGCCCATGACACTTCTCCGCGGAGACACAACTGCCGGCGGCAGAACTCTCCGTCAGGCACTTTCATACAAGATTAAGAATATTCTTGTTGGCGCAGGAGCTTTTGAAATCCTGACATACTCCTTCACATCACCCAAAAGCTTTGATATGCTGAAAATTCCTGCAGATTCAGAGCTTCGTGATGTTATAAGAATTATAAATCCGCTGGGCGAAGAAAACTCTGTAATGAGAAGAACAACAGTAGGCTCAATGCTTGAAATTCTTGCAAACAACTACAATGCAAGAAATGAACAGGCAAAACTCTTTGAAATAGGCAAAATCTTTAACCCGATCCCGGGTGAAAGTCTTGCTGATGAACCGGAAAAGCTGACAATCGGTATGTACGGTAATGTTGATTACTTTGACCTTAAGGGTATGGTTGAAGTGCTTATGGAAGCAGTTGGCGTGAAAACACTCAAGGTGACTGCCGAAAGTGATAACCCCACATTCCATCCGGGTAGAACAGCCAAAGTTTTAATTGGCGGCAAGGATGCAGGCATTATGGGTGAAATCCACCCCGATGTTCTTTCAAACTACGGCATTCCGGTAAAAGCGTATGTTGCTGAAATTGACCTTGATGCAATAATTGAAAATGCAGACACAGCAAAATCCTATGTTGAAACTCCCAAATTCCCGGCTGTATCGCGTGACATTGCGATGCTTGTATCGGACGGCGTTCCGGTAGCGGAAATTGAGGACACAATAAAAACAGCGGCAGGCAAACTGCTTGAAGAGGTTAAACTTTTTGACGTTTATAAAGGCAGCCAGATAGCGGCTGACAAGAAGAGTGTTGCGTACGCGCTCACACTCCGCAGCCCCGAAAAAACTCTCGGTGAAGACGAGGTTACAGCTGTTATGGACAAGGTGCTTAAAGCACTTTCCGAAAAACTCGGAGCAGAACTCAGATAAATAAAAAATCCGTAGCCTTGCTACGGATTTTTTGTTTAGTGCAGAATTAAGGAATATTTATTATAAAAATTCAAAAAAATATAGACAAATGAGAGGTTTACTGATATAATAAAGGTGTATAAATATATATAAAAGGATGATGGATTATGTTCAGTAATAAAAAATCAACCGGAATATTTTTAAAACTCATTTGTGTTGTCCTTGCACTCACCTTTGTGATGACAGGGATGGCAGTTGCGGAAGAAACCCCCATTACTGTTTTGATTGACGGTGAAAAGGTGGAGTTTGACGCACAGCCCAAAATGGTAAATGACAGGGTAATGGTACCGCTCAGAGCCATTTTTGAAAGACTTGATGCAGAGGTTTTGTGGGACCCGCTTTTTGAACGAGTTTTTATTAACTACAATGAAAACGATGAAATCATAATGTATATCAATGAAGAGGTTGTCTTCAAAAACGGTATTCAGGTGCACCTTGATTCTCCGGCGTTCATTTCCGAAAGCAGAACATATGTACCGCTCCGTTTTATAGCAGAAAGCCTTGACCAGTCGGTCGAATGGAGCGATTCAACTTCCACTGTTTACATAGTTCCAAAACATAAAGGAATGCAGTATATTCCGTTTGGCGAATTCCTTACAATTCCCTGTCCGTACAGCGTTAACAGGAACTATAAGACGCTTGAATATGACAACAAATCGGAAGTTATAAAAGTGACATATTCATTAAATGGCGAAAGTGACTCGGATTTTGAAAGATATTCGCTCATAATGGATGCTTTCGGATTTAAAACCGTAAAACAGGCGACTGAAGATGATGCAAGAATCATATACTACGGTAAAGGCATAGTATTAACGGTTATACTGCCTGACGAAGAAGGAACTTTCTTTGTAGAACTTTATGAAGATGCTACGGGTGATACCCTGAAAGAATATTTGGAAGGAGAAACTGAAAATGAGTGATATTAAAGATATTTTAAATGAAAAAGAACCTGAAACAGGTATGGTTAAAATTTCAGAAGATGTAATTGAGGTTCTGGCGGACAAGGCCGCAAGAGAAATTGACGGTGTTGCAGGACTTACAGCCGGATTTTTAGGCAGCGTTGCTGATATGCTTGGCAAAAAGTCGGGCGCAAAGGGCGTTGATGTTGACATTAAGGATAACACTGTCAGCATAACAGTTCATGTTGTTATAAAATTTGGCTGCAGAATTCCCGAAATTGCGTGGAGAATTCAGGAAGCTGTTAAAAACACAGTTGAAAGCATGACAAATCTTGAAGTAACGAAAGTTAATATTTTTGTTGACGGTGTTAAATTTGAAGAAGAATGTGCACCTGTGGAAGCGTCCGAAGAAGAGTAATCCACCCATTGAACCTTGTAAATTTTATGAGCTAACACCCAATGCGGCTTATAAAATTTATAAGCCGCATTTTTGTTTGTGCAGAAAGGCTTAAATATGAATTATATAGACGAATACGGCAAAATACTTAAATTCAACAGAAGAACAGCAAGAGATACAGCGTTCAAATATCTGTTTATAAAACACGTTGCAGGCGGAGATATTGATGAGATTATGGAAAATCTGGAATCTCTTTCATTCCGCGAGGATGATATAGCTTACATAAAGACTGCAACACTCGGAACTCTCGAAAATATTGATGAAATAGACGCAAAAATCGAAGATAACTCAAAAGGTTGGAAAAAGAGCAGAATTTCATCTGTCTGCATTTCGGCACTCCGCCTTGCGATTTATGAGATTATGTTTATGCCCGATATTCCGGCAAGCGTGTCCATCAACGAAGCTGTTGAAATTATCAAGACATATGACGACCCCAAAACAGCAGCATTTGCAAACGGAATACTCGGAAAGCTGGAAAAAACCGATGTTTCTGGGGATTGATACAAGCTGTTACACCACGTCGGTGGCGGTGGTTTCCGCATCGGGCGAGGTTTTGGCAGACAGACGCAGACTCCTTGAGGTTAAACAAGGAAGCCGAGGGCTCCGCCAGAGTGAGGGCGTGTTTCAGCATATGAAAAATCTGCCTTTGCTGATTGAGGAGGTTAAAGAATTTCTTCCACACATAAAAGCGGTGGCAGTATCTTCAAAACCGAGAAATCAGGAGAATTCTTATATGCCGGTGTTCCTTGCGGGCGAAAGCTTTGCGAGAGCGGTT
>JAZOQS010000166.1:0-2193 GCA_045656205.1 Clostridia bacterium
ACATATTGCGGTAAAGCATTTGCAAAAGAGGGAATTTCTGTTTCTCCCGATGTTTTGAGCAAATTCGTCTTTTCATGTGATGAGGGGTTGACAAGCATTACCGCCGAAATGGAAAAGCTCATCGCTTTTGCAATGGAGAAAAAGACCGTCACCGAAGAAGACATTGAAGCCATTGTTAAAAAATCGCTTAAAAGCCGCGTTTTTGAAATGCTGGACGCTATGATTGAGGGCAAAGCAAATCTTGTTCTTCCCATGCTGGAAGAAATGAAACTCTGCCACGAAGTCCCCATAAAAATTCTTGTACTTATAGGCCGTCAGGCGTGTATGCTTGGCAAAACAAGAGTTCTGCTTAATGCCGGCGCAAACGACATCGCCGCACAACTTGGGCTTAAACCCTTTATTGCACAAAAATATATTGCCCAGGCAAGACGGCTCACCGCTCCCCGGGCAAAAAATCTTATAGATAAATGTCTCGCCGCCGACTACTCTATCAAATCGGGCGAAAACTCCGACTGGCAAGCCTTAGAGCTGCTTGTTGCGGATATAACATCAGGACGGTATTAAAAAGACTGAGCTTTCGCTCAGTCTTTTTCTACATCCACAAATTTTTCTCCGACACATTCTACTTTTGCACTGCCGAGGGAAATTTCGGTCATTTCTTTTACAAACTTTTCCCCCTCGCCTGACGGGACGCAGACGGTGAAAGTTACCGCATCGGTATACTCAGTATTTTCAATTATGTACTCGCTTCCCTGAAGCGAGTATTCTATTTTTCCGGACAGGGTATAATCGGCTTTTACCGAGTAAACATCGCACAAAAGACGAGTTACGGGGCAAGCATTTTCAATGCCCTCCGATGCACTTTTCCCATAGGCGTGAACAAGGCCGCCTGTACCTAAAAGTGTTCCGCCGAAATAACGGGTTACTACCACTATCATATCTGTAAGTCCTCGTTTGCGGATTGCATCCAAAACCGGCATACCTGCCGTACCCGACGGTTCACCGTCGTCACTGTACCTTTGAATATTATTTTCGCGGACAACATATGCATAGACATTATGCCTTGCGTCCGAATATTTTTTCTTTACTGCATTTAAATATTCAAGTGCTTTTTCTTCCGTTTCAACGGGAAATACGTTGGCGATAAAGCGGGATTTTCTGTCCTCATATTCGGCATAGCCGCGCTGCCGGATGGTTTTATATTCCATACTGCTCATATTTATGCACCGCTTTCCCGTCTATATCAGCCGTAATTTTAATTCCCTCTGCAAGGTATTCTTCCGAGATGAGTTTGCCGTCATCTCTCACAGAAGATGCAAGTCCGGTTTTATCATACGGAATCATAAGATTCATTCTCTTAAACGGATAGGGAATTTTAATTGCAATAAGTTTTAAAAGTTCTTCCATTCCCTGACCCGACTCTGCCGAAACATAGATATTATCCTCGTCCGATTTATATGTTCCCTCTGCAAGGTCACATTTGTTATACACGTTAATTTTGGGAATTTCACTGCAGCCCAGCGAGGTCAGAAGTTCTTCCGACACCGATTTGTGAATTTTATGTTCGGGGCTTGAAAAATCTATTACATTTAAGATAACATCCGCATAAACCGCCTCTTCAAGAGTCGATTTAAAAGCATTTATAAGATGGTGGGGCAGTTTACGGATAAACCCTACCGTATCAACAAGCAGAACTTCCCTGTCATCAGGCAGGGTGAGTGCTCTTGATGTGGTGTCAAGCGTTGCAAAAAGCTTGTTTTCTGCAAGGACTCCCGCATCTGTGAGTCTGTTCATAAGTGTAGATTTACCTGCGTTTGTGTATCCTACAAGCGACACCGTCAGCACACCATCTTTTTTTCGTCTGTCACGGGCGTATCCGCGCCTTTTTTCAACCTCTTTAAGTTCAGAAAGAAGGTGTGAAATCCTTGTTCTGATATGCCGTCTGTCCGACTCAAGCTTGGTTTCACCGGGACCTCTTGTACCAATACCGCCGCCAAGACGTGAAAGTGCCTGACCCATACCGATAAGTCTGGGCAGCATATATTTAAGCTGGGCAAGTTCTACCTGCAGCTTGCCCTCTTTTGACATAGCTCTTGATGCGAAAATATCAAGTATGAGCGTTGAACGGTCAATTACTCTTATGCCCACCGCATCTTCTATATTTTTCTGCTGCGACCCTGTCAGCTCATCGTC
>JAZOQS010000167.1:0-13438 GCA_045656205.1 Clostridia bacterium
GCTGACTCTTCATGCAGAACATGGCGGCGGTAACAACTCGGCATTTACCTGCCGTGTAATTTCCTCAACCGGAACAGATACATATTCTGCAATCGGTGCAGCTATATGCTCACTTAAAGGTCCTCGTCACGGTGGTGCAAATAAAGCCGTTCTTGACATGGTAAATGAAATAAAAACCAATGTCAAAGACTGGACAAATGAAGGCGAAGTTGCTGATTATCTGCGCAAAATCGTCAGAAAAGAAGCAGGAAACGGTTCCGGACTTATTTATGGTATGGGGCACGCGGTTTATACCCTGTCAGACCCCAGATCTGTAACTCTTAAGGCAAAAGCCGGTGAAATGGCAAAACTCAAAGGCGTTGAAGAAGAATTTATGCTTTACGACCTGATTGAAAAGCTTTCACCCGAAATTTTATGTGAAAAATTCGGAGAAAAAAGAGCATTCTGCTCAAATATTGACCTTTATTCGGGTTTTGTATATCAGATGCTCAATATTCCTCCCGAGCTTTATACTCCGCTTTTTGCAATCGCACGAATTGTCGGTTGGTGTTCACATCGAATTGAGGAAGTTTTAACCAACGGAAAAATCATCCGTCCGGCTTATAAAAGTGTCTGTGAAAAGACAAATTATACCTTCATGAACGAAAGATAATATTTTCCTTTTTCTACCCCCTCTAAAGAGGGGGTAGAATTTTTTATAAAATGCTAACAAAAGCCTTGAAAATTTTAAAAAATTATGATATAATTTTAGGTGTATAACTACATTAATTTTATTGGCTTTCTTTTTAAAAATTTTTCTTGTAAAAACGGAGAAAAAATTATGGAAAACATCACATCCCTCTGGGAAAAAGCACGTATGCTTCTGAAAGAAAATCTAACCGGTGTTTCTTTTGATACCTGGATAAAACCTCTCGAACCCGTCTCTTTTGAAAACGGGCTTTTTACTCTTGCAACCGAAACGGATTTTCTGAGGAATATGATTTCTTCAAGATATTCTTCAATTATTTCCGCTTGTCTTTCCACAGTTATCGGAGAAACGGTGAATGTAAATGTTATTTTAACCTCGGATAAGGAAAGTTTTTCTCCGGCTGCAGCTGTTAAATCCGGAATTGGTAAATCATCAAACGCAATAGGTCTTAGTCCAAAATATACTTTTGACAACTTTGTCGTAGGTTCTTCAAACAGATTTGCCCATGCGGCATCTCTTGCGGTTGCCGAAACTCCGTCAAAGGTTTATAATCCCCTATTTCTATACGGGTCGTCCGGTCTTGGTAAAACTCACCTTCTCCACGCAATCGGAAACTACATAGCAACTCTTAATCCGACACTTAAGGTTATGTATACATCTTCCGAAGATTTTACAAATAACCTCATCAATTCATTAAGAGAAGGTAAAAATGAACAGTTTAGAAACAAATACCGCGAAATTGACGTTCTTTTGATAGACGATATTCAGTTTATCGGCGGAAAAGCTTCAACAGAAGAAGAATTTTTCCATACTTTTAACCATCTGCATCAGGCAGACAAACAGATTATTATTTCGTCTGACCGTCCTCCCAAGCATTTAAATACTCTTGAGGACAGGCTTACATCAAGATTTGAATGGGGCCTTATTTGTGACATTCAGGCGCCCGACTATGAAACCCGATTTGCAATCCTACAGAAAAAACTTCAGGGAACTCATGCAGAAGTTCCTCCCGAAGTTTTAGATTATATTGCAAGTAATGTTGAAACAAACATCCGTGAGCTTGAAGGAGCACTCAACAGAGTTACGGCTTTTTCTCAGCTTGGAAATTCTTCCATCAATATGGATGTTGCAAAAAATATTCTCGGAGAATATAAATCATCTTCACAAAAGATTTATACTGTTGATGAAATTAAAACTTACGTGAGTGACTTTTTCGGAATTTCCGTTGAAGATCTGATGTCCCAGAAAAGAACAAAGGAAATTTCCTATGCGCGTCAGCTTGCAATGTATATCTGCAGAAATCTTCTTGATCTTTCTCTTCCGAAAGTCGGAAAATCTTTTGACAGAGACCATTCAACAGCACTCCACGCAATAAACAAAATAGAAAAAGAAATCAAAATAAACAATAACGTTAAAAATGACTACAGCGATATTGTTCAGAATATAAAAAACAATTAATTTTCCACAGTTTCAACAATTTTTCTGTTGAAATGTTGATAAGTTTATTAAAAACCTGTGTAAAATTTTAGGTTAACCTTTAAGTTTTCCACAAATTATAAAAAACTGTAAATACCCCTATGTTGATAAAAAATTATTGGTTTTTAAAGAAAATTTATAATTTTAACCAAATCAACACCCCCTACTGCTGATACTTTATTTTATAAATAATAAGGAGGAACTTTTATGAAATTTTCCTGTTCAAATTATGATATGCTTACCGCAATTAACGCTGCAGGCAAAGCTGCAGCATCAAACTCATCTTTTCCCATTCTCGAAACTCTTTTGATTGAAGCCGGAAAAGATATTAAAATCACTGGCAGCAATAATGAAATTACAATTGAATATGTTTTTGAAGCAAATGTATTTTCTGAAGGAAGCATCGCAGTTGATGCAAGAATGCTTTCTGAAATTATCCGCAGAATGCCCGAGGGAATAATTGATTTTGAAGTTAAAAATGACCTCAACGTCAACATAAAATGCGGAGAGCTTGATTTTAATATAACAGGAATTAAAGGAGAAGAGTTCCCGAAAATTCCCGAAATGTCTTATGACAAAGAAATTATTACAACTGCAGACAGTTTGCTTTCAGTTATAAGAAAAACATCTTTTGCGGTGGCACTTAATGACATTAATCCCATTTTAACGGGAATTAAACTTGAAATTTCGCAGAATAATATGAAAGGTATTGCGGTTGACGGGTACAGACTGGCAATCAAAAATACTCCTATTGAAGTTTTCCACGATTTAAGCTTTATAGTTCAGGGCAGAGCCTTAAATGAACTTTCAAAAATAATGATGCCGGGCGATGACAAAATTTCCATCAGCCTTGCAGAAAAAAATGTTCTTTTCAAATTTGGCAACTGCAGATTCTTCTCAAGACTTTTAGAGGGAGAATTTATAAATTATAACAATGTTATACCTAAAGAAAAACTTTACAGCGCGAGAGTTGAAGTTAAAGAACTTGTTAAAAGTATTGACAGAGCATCACTTCTTGCAGAATCTGGCGGAATTATAAACCCTGTAAAACTTGCTTATGACATTAACAGCATCACAGTTACCTGTGACACTGCAAAAGGTCATTTAAAAGAGGTAATTAATGTTAAAGGTGACGGAAAAGAAACATTTGAGGTTGGTTACAACTGCAAATTTATGCTTGATGCTTTAAAAGCAATTGATGATGAATATGTAATTATCGAGCTTAACGGAAACATCACACCGACTGTTATCCGTCCGGAATCGGGAGAAGATTTCCTCTACATAGTATTACCTGTAAGGATTAGATAAAATGGAAGTAAAAATAACTACACCTTTTATAAAACTTGATCAGCTTTTGAAATTTTCAGGACTGGTTTCAACCGGCGGTGAAGCAAAAGAAGTGATTTTTTCGGGACTTGTTAAATTGAATGGGGAAACTGTTCTTCAAAGAGGGAAAAAAATATATCCGGGTGACGTGGTTTCTCTTGAAAATGAAATCTGCAAGGTAATCTGACAATGTATATAACCGAAATAGAGTTTAAAAATTTCAGAAATTATGAAAATTTAAAAATAAATCCGTCAAAAGGCATTAATCTGATTTACGGATATAATGCTCAGGGAAAAACAAATCTGATTGAGGGGATTTATTTTTGCAGTATGGCGAAAAGCTTTAAATTTTCGCCTGATATGGGATTTGTAAATTTCGGAAAAGAAAAAGCAGAAATTTCTGCAAAATATGTCAGCGAAAACAGAGTCCGGGAAAATAAAATTCTGTTTGATAAAAAAAATGGAAAAAAACTTGAAATAAACGGAGTTCCCATTAAAAGAAGAATTGATTTTATCGGAAATTTAAATGTTGTTCTGTTTTCTCCGCAGGATATGGAAACCATTAAGGACAGTCCTCTTTACAGAAGAAGATATATGGATATGTGTGCGGGACAGCTCCGGAAAAAATACCTTTCGGCATTAACTGATTATAACAGAACTCTTTCTCAAAAAAATAAATTACTTAAAGAGGAAGATTTGTCCACACTAGATGTCTGGAATGAAAAACTTGCGGAATACGGAAGTATAATTATGTGGTTCCGTATATCGCTCGTTAATAAAATCAAGGAAATTATAAAACCTATTTTTGAAGAAATCAGCGAAGGCAAGGAAGAAATCAAGCTGAAATATTTAAAAACCGTTCAGTTTGATGAATCAGGCGACGTTAATTTTATAAAAAATGAATTTTTAAATGCTTTAAATAAATTTAAAGATAAGGAAATTAAAGAAAAAACCTGTCTTGTAGGTCCGCACCGAGATGATTTATTGTTTTATATAAACGGTAAAAACGCAAAAATTTATGGATCTCAAGGACAACAGAAAAGTATTGTTCTTGCACTAAAAATGGTGCAGGCGGAGCTTTTTTATCAGCAGACGGGAGAATATCCTGTTTTGCTTTTAGATGATATAACAAGCGAATTTGATATAAAAAGAAGAAGATACCTTATGCGTCAGCTTGAAAATAAGCAGGTGATTATAACGGGAACGGAAAAGACAATTATTCCACCCGAAATGTGTCCAAAGCTGTTTAAAGTTGAAAAAGGTATTATCAGCGAGGAATAGATATGTATTTGCATATTGGAAGTGATTGCATGATACATTCAAATGATATTATTGCAATTTTTGACTTTGAAAATACTACAACATCAAAAATTACAAGAGAATTTCTTTCGGGAACGGAAAAAGAAAATTTTGTAATTAATGTGTCAGAGGAAGATTTGCCAAAATCCTTTATTGTAACAGACTATATAGGAACTTCCAAGGTTTATATCTCCCCTATTTCCTCAACAACACTGCTTAAAAGATTAAGTTCCATGAATATGGAGGGTAATATATGGAAACCGAAAAAATAAATGTTAATTATGACGAGAATCAAATTCAGGTCCTTGAAGGTCTTGAAGCCGTAAGAAAAAGACCGGGTATGTATATCGGGTCAACTTCTGAAAGAGGTCTGCATCATCTGGTTTATGAAATTGTGGACAACTCTATTGACGAAGCACTTGCAGGCTTCTGCTCACAGATTGAAGTTATTTTAAACAAAGATAATTCTGTGACTGTAAAAGATAACGGCCGTGGTATTCCTCACGGAATTCACCCCAAAATGGGCATTTCCACCATTGACGTTGTATTTACAGTGCTTCATGCAGGCGGTAAATTCGGCGGTGGCGGATA
This sequence comes from Clostridia bacterium, assembly GCA_045656205.1. Taxonomy (GTDB): domain Bacteria; phylum Bacillota; class Clostridia; order RUG12999; family RUG12999; genus RGIG7450. The sequence goes on from JAZOQS010000167.1 coordinate 5,381, forward strand.
CAAAGTGTCCGGCGGTCTGCACGGGGTTGGTGCGTCTGTTGTTAATGCTCTGTCAAGAAAGCTTGAAGTTCAGGTTCATGACGGCGAAAACATCTGGAGTCAGAGCTATAAACGTGGTATTCCGGACGGTCAGGTTTCCGTTACTGGTAAAACTGACAGAACAGGTACAGAAATTACCTTCTGGGCTGACGATGAAATATTTGAAACTACCGTTTACGATTATGATGTTCTCCTTAAAAGGCTTCGTGAACAGGCTTTCTTAAACGGCGGTATTAAAATTGTATTTACCGACCTCCGCGAAGAAGAAAAGAAAGAAGAAATTCTTCATTATGACGGCGGTATCAAGAATTTTGTGTCTTATATTTTTGATGAAAAGAAAAAAAGAAGAGACACAATTGATACAATCCATGAAAATGTTATTTATGTCAGCGGCGAGAAAAACGGTAGCATGGCAGAGGTTGCAATTCAGTGGAACAACGGTTATGACGAAATAATCGAATCCTTTGCAAATAACATTTCAACTACCGAGGGTGGTACTCACGAAACAGGCTTTAAATCTGCACTTACCAAGGTTTTACTTGATTACGGCAGAAAATATAAGCTTATAAAAGATAACGAAGAGCTTACCGGTGATGACGCACGAGAAGGTATTATCGCGGTAATCTCCGTTAAACTTACAGAGCCTCAGTTTGAGGGACAGACAAAAACAAAGCTGGGTAACTCTGAAATGCGCGGCATAGTTGAAAATATGGTAAAAGAAAAACTTGCCGATTTTCTTGAAGAAAACCCGCAGGTTGGCCGTGCTATTATAGAAAAAGCTCTCCTTGCATCCCGCGCAAGACTTGCTGCAAGAAAAGCAAGAGAAGCTACAAGAAAAACTCCGCTTGGTTCAAGCAGCCTTCCCGGTAAACTTACAGATTGTATTGTAAAAGACCCGACAAAAACGGAAATTTACATCGTCGAAGGTGACTCTGCAGGCGGCTCTGCTAAAAACGGCAGAGACAGTAAATATCAGGCAATTCTCCCTCTCTGGGGTAAAATGCTTAACGTTGAAAAAGCCCGTGCCGACAAGGTTTACGGTAATGATAAACTCACTCCTGTTATCCAGGCTTTAGGTACAGGAATTGGCACAGAATTTAATCTTGAAAAATTAAGATATGACAAAATAATCATCATGGCCGATGCCGACGTCGATGGTGCTCATATTCAGACACTTCTTCTCACATTCTTCTTCAGATTTATGAGAGAACTTATCGAAACAGGACATATTTATCTTGCAAAACCGCCGCTTTACAAGGTTTCAAGAGGTAAAAAATCCCAGGTAGCGTTCAGTGATGAAGAAAGAGACCGCATAAGTGCTGAGCTTAAAGACGGCGACGAAAATGCAAAGGTTGACATCAGCCGATATAAAGGTCTTGGTGAAATGAACCCCGAAGAGCTTTGGGAAACCACTATGGACCCCAAAAACAGAATTCTTCTTAAAGTTACACTTGAAGATGCTGAAAGAGCAGATGAAATTTTCAGCGTACTGATGGGTGACGAGGTAGAACCCAGAAGAATTTTCATCGAGGAAAATGCTCAGTATGTAACTAACCTCGATGTATAAGGAGTAGACAAAAGATGGCTAAAAATAAAAAATATGAAGACTCTCATTTTGAAGAGTATTTTGAGACACAAAAAATTGTCGATATTGATATAGAAAAAAGAATGAAGGAAGCGTTTATTGACTACGCCATGAGTGTTATCGTAAGCCGTGCCCTTCCGGACGTTCGTGACGGTTTAAAACCCGTTCACAGACGTATCCTTTATTCTATGTTTGAAGAACATTTGACAGTGGACAAACCCTTCTTTAAATCGGCTACCACCGTTGGTAACGTTATCGGTAGATATCATCCCCATGGTGACGCGTCGGTTTATGATGCGATGGTTCGTCTTGCGCAGGATTTCTCTATGAGATATCCGCTTATTGACGGTCACGGTAACTTCGGCTCGGTGGACGGTGACCCCCCGGCTGCTTACCGTTATACAGAAGCAAGAATGAGCAAACTTGCTAATGTTCTTCTTGAAAATATTGAGAAAAACACAGTAGATTTTGCGCCTAACTTTGACGAAAAGAGAAAAGAACCTGTGGTTCTTCCCACAAGAGTTCCCACACTTTTAATCAATGGTAGCTCTGGTATAGCGGTTGGTATGGCGACAAACATTCCCCCGCACAACTTAGAAGAGGTTTTAGACGGTGTTGTTGCGCAGATTGATAATCCTGATATAACAGTGGACGAGCTGATGGACTATATCAAAGGTCCGGACTTTCCCACAAAAGCGTCCATTATGGGTATCAGCGGTATCAGAAGTGCTTATGCGACAGGTCGTGGCAAGGTAATTATCCGTGCAAAAGCGGAAATTGAAGAACGTAAAGACGGAACCTCTTCAATTATTGTTACCGAACTCCCCTATCAGGTTAACAAGAAAATGCTTGTTGAGTCCATTGCAGACCTTGTTAAAGAAAAGAAAATTGAAGGTCTTTCGGATATTGATGACCACTCATCAGACCGAGTTGGTATTAGACTTGAGATTTTCCTCAAAAGAGAAGCAAATCCGCAGGTAGTTTTAAATCAGCTTTATAAATATACCAGACTTCAGGATAGTTTTTCAATTAATATGCTCGCAATTTGTGACGGAAAACCGCAGACTCTCGGTCTTAAAGATATCCTTGCGAAATTTATCAGTTTCCAGGAAGAAATTGTTACCCGCCGCACTAAATTTGACCTTGAAAAAGCTGAAGCAAGAATGCATATCCTTGAAGGTCTTAAAATTGCACTCTCTAATATTGATGAAGTTATCCATGTTATCAGAAACGCTTATGATGACGCTAAAGAACAGCTTATGGAAAAGTTTAATTTCTCCGCTATTCAGGCACAGAGCGTTCTTGATATGAAACTTGGTCAGCTCCAGAGATTAAACGGTGAAAAAATTGACGAGGAATACGCAGCTCTTGAAGTTAAGACTGCTGAATACAGACTGCTTCTGTCCGACAGAAATGTTCTAATGGAACAGATCAAGACAGAACTTCTTGAAATCCGTGATAAGTACGGTGACGGCAGAATGACCACCATTGAGCCGGCAATCGACTTTATCGAGGACGAGGACCTTATTCCTGTTGAAGAAAATATACTTACTCTTACAAAATTTGGTTATATTAAGCGTCAGCACGTAGATACTTATAAGAGTCAGCACAGAGGCGGACGAGGCATTACAGGTCTTAAAGCCCGTGAAGAGGACGTTGCGGACACCATTATCCCCTGCTGCTCACACGATTTTGTTATGTTCTTTACCAACAAAGGAAGAATGTATAAAATTAAAGCATACAGAATTCCCGAAACATCAAGAACATCAAAAGGTATGGCTCTTGTTAATCTGCTCCAACTTGACGAAGGTGAAAAAGTAACCGCAATGATTCCTATCAAGGAATTTGAAGAGGGTAAAAACCTAATTATGTTAACCAAGTTCGGAGTTATCAAAAAGACTGAATTAATGCGGTATAACAGCCGTATTAAGGGTGGTTTGATAGCCATAAATCTTGACGAAAATGACGAGCTTATTTCAGTTAAATTAACTGATGGTGAAAGCCAGATTATTCTCGGAACATATAAAGGTATGGCAATCCGTTTTGAGGAACAGGATGTAAGAACTGTTGGAAGAAATTCCCGTGGTGTTCGTGCAATGAAGCTTAAAGGCGATGACTTTATAGTTGGCATGGAAATTGCGGAAGAAGGAAAAATGCTTCTCACAGTAAGTGAACACGGTTACGGTAAGATTACTCCGCTTGACGAATACAAAGTTCAGGCAAGAGGCGGTATGGGTGTTAAAAACCATGCGATAACGGATAAGACCGGTAATATAATTGGTATTAAATCTGTAACAGGTGAAGAAGACCTTATTCTTATCACCACCGGCGGAATAGTTATCAGAATCGCATCTGATGAAATAAGAGTATGCGGCAGAGTTTCCCAGGGCGTAAGACTTATTAAAGTTGAAGAAGAAACAACGGTTGCATCTGTTGCAGTTGTTGATAAAGCCGAAGAGGAAGAAGCCCAAGAAGAAACTGCTCCCTCCCCTGCTCCGGAAACTTCAGAACCGACTGCTGAATAATTAAATCATAAAATAAAAGGAATGTTTCACGTGAAACATTCCTTTTATTGTTTAACATTCAATGTTTCACGTGAAACATTGAATAAAAAAGCGCAAAAAGACTTGAATTAAAAGGAAAATGATGATATAATTATATATGTACAAATCCATTTAAGGAGAAAAATATGAGTAAAATAATTGCTATTGCCAACCAAAAAGGCGGAGTTGGTAAAACAACTACTGCAATTAACCTTTCTTCCATTGTTGCAGCAAAAGGAAAAAAGGTGCTTTTAATAGATGTTGACCCTCAGGCGAACGCTACAAGCGGTCTCGGAATGGAAAAAACAGCAGAAAACAGCATTTACAGTGTTTTGATTGAAGATTCACCCATAAAAGATGCTGTTAAAAAGACAGAATTTAAGAATTTATCCATTATAAACTCATGCGAAGAGCTTGCAGGTGCAGAAATTGAGCTTGTTACAATGGAAAATCGTGAATTTCGGCTTAAAAATGCGGTTGAACAGATAAAAAATGACTTTGATTTCATTTTTATTGACTGTCCCCCATCTCTTGGTCTTGTGACACTCAACTGTCTGACTGCTACCGATACCGTTTTAATTCCAATTCAGTGTGAATATTATGCACTTGAAGGACTTGGTCTTCTGATGGGTAACATTAACAGAATAAAAAAATCGCTTAATCCTGATATTGAGCTTGAAGGAATACTCCTTACAATGCTTAATGCAAGGACAAATCTTGGTATTCAGGTGGTTGAAGAGGTTAAAAATCACTTCCCGGGTAAGGTTTATTCAACACTTATACCCAGAAATGTGCGTTTAGGAGAAGCTCCCAGCTATGGACAGCCTATAAATGTGTATGATCCAAGCTCAAAGGGTGCAGAATGCTATGAACTTCTTGCAAAAGAATTTTTAAAACAGAATAAAGGTAAAGGAGGCAAAAACTAATGGCTAAAAAAACCGGTGGCCTCGGCAAAGGAATATCAGCACTTATTCCGGATACCGATATTATTGTAAAAAAGGAAGATGAATCATCATCAAAACCTATAAATAACCTGAAAATAAGCCAGGTTGAGCCCAATCCCAACCAGCCGAGAAAGACTTTTGACCCCGAAAAACTGCAGACGCTTTCAGATTCAATCCGTGAACACGGACTTTTGCAGCCAATTGCTGTTAAAAAGAATGAAAACGGCTTTTATACAATTATAGCCGGCGAACGAAGATGGCGTGCCGCAAAGATGGCAGGTCTTAAAGAAATAGCTGCAGTTGTATATGATTTTGATGATAAAGCGGTTGCAGAACTTTCACTTATTGAAAACCTGCAGAGAGAGGATTTAAACCCGATTGAAGAGGCTTTAGGATATGAAAGACTCTCAAAAGAATTTGAAATGACTCAGGACGAAATAAGTAAATCTGTGGGAAAAAGCCGCAGTGCAATTACAAATACAATGCGTCTTTTGAATCTTTCGCCATCAGTAAGAAACCTGGTTGAACAGCTTGAAATTTCAGCAGGTCATGCCAGAACACTTCTTGCAATAGAGGATAAAGAACTTCAGGAAAAAACCGCATATTTAGTAATGGAAAAAGATATGTCGGTAAGACAGTTAGAAAATTATGTTAACCAACTTAAAAAGCCTGAAAGACTGCCCAAAGTAAGAGATTCTTTCAGCGTTGTTAAAGACGATATTGAAAAGATGCTTGAGGGTGCACTTGGCACAAAGGTTAAAATTATAAGCGGTAAGAAAAAGGGTAAAATAGAAATAGAATTTTATGACAAAGACAGCCTTGATAAAATAGTAAGCAGACTTAAAAGAGGTTGACATAATATAAAGGAGAGTAAAAAATGATTGATATTAAATTACTTAGAACTGATGCAGAAAATATTAAAGCAATAATGAAAAACAGGGGAGAGGCTGTCGGCGATATTGATAAAATATTAGAGCTTGACAAAAAACGCCGTGAACTTGTTTTTGAAACAGAACAGCTTAAAGCAAAACAGAACGAAGTTTCCAAACAGATTCCTGCTCTTAAAAAAGAGGGCAAGGATGTCAGCGGAATTTTTGCTGAAATGAAAACAATTTCCGACAGAGCAAAAGAGCTGGACGATGAAATCAGAGTTGTTGACGAGCAGATTAACCGTCTTATGATGGAAATCCCCAACATTCCGCATCCGTCTGTTCCCATGGGTGATACAGACGAGGACAACGTTGAAGTTAGAAAATTCGGCGAACCCACTAAATTTGATTTTGAACCTAAAGCTCACTGGGATATTGGTGAAAATCTTGACATTTTAGACTTTGAAAGAGGTTCAAAAATTTCCGGCAGCCGTTTTACCGTATATAAAGGTCTCGGCGCAAGACTTGAACGTGCAATTATAAACTTCTTTTTGAACACTCATACAGAGAAAAACGGATACAGCGAAATTCTTCCGCCTTATATGGTTCTCCGCGAGTGTATGGAAGGAACAGGTCAGCTTCCTAAATTTGAAGAAGATGCTTATAAAACACAGGGGGATGAATATTTCCTCATTCCGACAGCGGAAGTTCCTGTTACAAACATTTACAGAAACGAAATTTTAGACGGAACCAAACTTCCTTATAAACATGTTGCATATTCTGCTTGTTTCAGAGCAGAAGCAGGCAGTGCCGGCAGAGACACAAGAGGTCTTATCCGTCAGCACCAGTTCAATAAGGTTGAGCTTGTAAAATTTGCAAGACCGGAAGAATCCTACGACGAGCTTGAAAAACTCACCCGCGATGCGGAATCTGTTCTTCAGATTCTCGGACTTCCTTACAGAGTTGTATCAATCTGTATGGGCGACCTTGGTTTTACAGCTGCTAAAAAGTATGATATTGAAGTTTGGATGCCCAGCTATAACAGATATGTTGAAATTTCTTCCTGCTCCAACTTTGAAGATTTCCAGGCGAGACGTGCCAACATTAAGTTTAAAGACAGTGCCAAAGACAAAGCAAGATTTGTCCACACTCTTAACGGTTCGGGCGTTGCAGTTGGCAGAACTGTTGCTGCAATTCTTGAAAACTTCCAGAACGCTGACGGCAGCGTAACAGTTCCCGAAGCGTTAAGACCGTTTATGGGTACAGATATCATTAAATAATGAAGAAACTGATAGATAAACTTTTTACTGAAAAAAATTTAAGCGATGAGGAGCTTAAACTCCTCATCACCCGGATGCCTGAGCCGGAATACCTCTTTGAAAAAGCGAGAATCCGGGCGAAAGAGGTTTACGGCAACAAAATATTTATCCGTGGACTTATAGAGGTTTCGAACTATTGAAAAAATGACTGCTATTACTGCGGAATAAGAAAATCCAACAAAAATGCAGAGCGTTACCGGCTGACTGACGAGGAAATTCTCTCTGCCTGCGAAAATGGTTATGAGCTTGGCTTTCGTACCTTTGTCATGCAGGGGGGAGAGGATTCCCATTTTTCGGACGAACGGCTTTGTGCACTCGTTAAGGATATTAAATCGCGGTTTCCCGATTGCGCGGTGACCTTGTCGCTTGGCGAACGGTCGGACGAGAGCTATAAAAAGCTCCGGGATGCCGGTGCGGACAGATATCTTCTCCGCCACGAAACGGCTTGTGAAACACATTATAATATGCTTCATCCGCAGGAAATGTCCTATCAAAATCGGATAAGATGCCTCAAAATCCTGAAAAATCTCGGCTACCAGACAGGTTGCGGATTTATGGTGGGGTCACCCGGTCAAACGGTGGACAACATTATAGCCGACCTTAAATTTATAAAAGAACTTGAGCCGCAGATGGTGGGAATCGGACCATTTCTGCCCCATAATGACACCCCTTTTAAAGAGAAAGAAGGTGGCTCGGCAGAACTGACGGTTTATCTTCTTGCGATAATCAGGCTTATGTTGCCGTCGGTGCTGCTGCCGG
>JAZOQS010000168.1:0-5102 GCA_045656205.1 Clostridia bacterium
AACTCTTTTAAGTCCTGTTTTTTCTGCTCCCTCAATGATTTTACCGATACCGCGGATAACGCCGTTGAGCGGCTGGTCGGCAATGTTGACTTTTATCTTGGTTTCAATCTCAATTATACGGTCCAGACCACGTAAAAGTGCGCCGCCACCTGCAAGCATAATGCCTCTGTCCATAATATCGGCCGCAAGTTCGGGAGGTGTATTTTCAAGTGTATTTTTAATTCCTTCAATAATTGCACCAACCTGTTCGTAAAGTGCATTTCTCACTTCGTCCGCTCTTATTCTTGCCACTTTGGGAAGTCCTGTTACAAGATCACGACCTTTCACTTCCATTGAACTTTCACCCTCAAACGGGTATGCTGAGCCAAGTTCTATCTTTATTTCTTCTGCGGTTCTTTCTCCAATCTGAACAGAATGTTCTCTCTTGATGTAGTTGACAATTGCAGTATCAAACGCATCACCTGCAACTCTGATGGAATTACAGATTACTATGCCGCCCAATGAAATTACAGCAATTTCACTTGTGCCTCCGCCGATATCAACAATCATGCTGCCTGCCGGTTCACCTACCGGCATTCCCGCACCGATTGCAGCAGCCATAGGCTCGTACACCATAAACACTTCTCTTGCGCCTGCCTGAATTCCAACTTCTTCAACAGCACGTTTTTCAACTTCTGTTACGCCGTAGGGAATACAAACCACAACGTTTGGTTTGAAAAACTGTCCCGGGCCTGCTGCTTTTGTTATAAGGCGTTTAATCATTGCCTGTGTAACTTCAAAGTCAGCAATTACACCTTCCTGCATAGGACGGACTGCAGCAATATTTCCGGGAGTTCTGCCAAGCATATCTTTTGCTTCGTTACCAACTGCCATAACCTCGTTTGTTAACATATTAACAGCAACCACCGACGGTTCATTTACAACAATACCTTTTCCTTTTACAAATACGAGTGAATTAGCTGTACCAAGGTCAATACCTATATCTTTTGCAAACATTTTTATTTCTCCCTTACATTATATTTAAATTAAATTCTTCTCTTAGTATTGCGGCAAGTTTTACTGCCGGAAGCCCGACGACATTAAGATAATCACCGTCAATCTTTTCAACAAACAGACATCCTTTGCCCTGTATACCATAGCTGCCGGCTTTATCCATAGGTTCGCCCGTTGCGATATATCTGTCAATTTCCTCTTCCGTCATTGTTCGGAACTTTACCTTTGTGACCTCAAAATCGGAAATTGATTTTCCGTTTGCGCCATCTGTCACACAAATTCCCGTGTAAACCTCGTGAACATTTCCCGACAGCATTTCAAGCATTTTCTTTGCGCCAAGCTCATTCTCCGGTTTGCCAAGTATCCTTTTATCGAAATATACTATGGTATCTGCCGATATTACAATTCCATCCTTTGTTTTTGATGCGACGTCTGCTCCTTTAAGCATGGCAAGTTCCTGAACAATAAGATGTGGCGGAAGCTCGCCGTCCACCTTTTCCTCTGTCTCAGAACAAATCACTTCAAACGAAAGTCCGAGATTGCTTAATATTTCTTTCCGCCTCGGTGATGCTGAGGCAAGAATAATTTTCTTATCCATTCTTTATTTTCCTTCCGATATACTCTGCCAGAAATCCGGTAAATGCTCCCGTTACAACCGACACGGGACCCAGTACCCAAACATATGAAAGTATATGTATATTTGACATTACGAGCGCGCCGACTGCAGTCTGTGCAATATTATTGCTCCACGCACCGATTATCCCGCAGCCCGTTGCTGATATCCCTTTGATATATCTATCTGCAAGTTTCATCATTAAAACCGACACTATACCGCCTGCAAGCGAATACAAAAGCCCGGTCACCTTTCCCGATATAAGGGTAGTAACAAGACTTTTTATCACCGCAACTGCAAGAGCGTGTTTAACTCCGAAAAGTCTTAATATCACCATTGTAACAACATTTGAAAGTCCAAGCCTTCCTCCCGGCAGAGGGAAAGCTGTGGGAATGTATCCTTCAATCACTCCCACGCAACCGCCCAGTGCGGCAAAAATTGCAGAAAGTGTGATTTTTTTCAGGTTAGTAGCTGATTGCGTCAATTTCCGATTCACCCGCAATTCTTACAGTCATTTGGTTGGGCATACAAACTATAATACTGCCCGGAGAAGTTATTTTCCCCTGTTTTACATCCAGCTTATCGGGACAGTCCGCATAGGTCACTCTCACAAACTCAGGAGTGATTTCAACTGTGTTATGTCCGTTTACATCAACCGTTTTGGTTTCAGTCATGGGATATTCAGCAAAAACTTCGCCGCCCACTTCAATTATCACAGTTTTATCCCCGCCTGCAAGTGCAAATCCCGTCAGTAAATATCCCGTCAGGGACAATGCAAGTACAATGACCGCTATAACAAAATCTGTTCTTCTCATCATAATCAGGTCACTCCGCGATAAAAATGCCCTCTTGTAAAATCAATGTCCGGTTTGTCACCGTTTAAGTAGGCATTAATAATTTTCTCACATTCCTTTGCAGACTCGTTTGTAAAATGAATAACCGCATGGGATATGCCGGATTTTTCAAATTCATCAAGCTTGTCCGCCATATAAACGGGTTTGGAGTTTAATACAAAAGTTGTCATCCCGTTGCATATAACAGGGAAACTTTCATTTTTTCTGTCTTTAAGGTATGCCCTGCACTTTTCACCGCCGCATTTTCCGTTTGCGGATTTCACCGGGCATACTGCCGTTTTCATCACAACCGTTTTACCATACACCATTGCTCCGACGGGTATTTCCGATTTGATGTTTTTTATCTGTTTCAGGTTAAGTTCCTGCGACACTATTACTTCACTTATTCCCATGCTTTTCCAGAAACTGATGCTTTCACTGTTAAATACATTAAGTGCCGGTGAAGATATAATTTTTTTGCCAAGCTCTGCCGCACGGCTTATAAGTGCATAGTTTGCGGTGCAAACGGTGTCACTTTTTATATTTTCAAGAAGTTTTGAATATTTTTCAAAATAGCCGTCGTGGACTATATCAGGAAAAACTGCAATTTCATTTTCTGCCGGCTCAAATTCACACGGAACAAATCTGCGGAGCATTTCTGCTTTCCGGACTGCTCCCAGCTGCTCCCGGTTTGTCACCATAACAGAAATCATAAGCCCTGCATCCTTTTTATCAGCTTTTGCAGGGATGTATTCCCCGGACTGTTCCTTTTTCTTAAAAGACTTAAGAATTTTTTCCTGCAATCTGTCAAGACTTTCACGCCTTAACCCGTTGATTTCGGAAAGAGGCAGAAAAGACTCTCCATCCGTTTCCACATTTATATCACTCGCGAAAAATGGATAGTCCCCAGTTTTCGCAATCTGTTTTTCTATATTTTCCTTATCTGTCGGTCTGTTTTGAGCGGCCTGCACATTTTCGCCCAAAACTGTTACTTCAAAAGAATCTGTTTCAGCCGTAATTTTAAAAGGCTGATTTTTTACAGCCTCTGCCTTAAATTTTACCGGCAGTCTTTTTATATTTGCCGCTTCTGCAGTGAACACTTTAAGGTTTTTCAGAAGAGACTCATCGCGATTTTTGTATATATCGTCATTTCCGGATTTACTGTTGATATATCTTTTATAGTCACCCGTAAACATTCCGGAGGTAAACCCGTCTCTGCTGAAAGCATTTTCAAGCATATAAAACTCTTCGGGGCTGCAGTTTCTTTCTTCATCAATAAGCTTTCTTAAAACACTTACCGCCGCCGCAACATATTCGGGACCCTTCATTCTTCCCTCAATTTTAAGAGATTTAGCCCCTGTTTTAAGTATATCCGTCATATTCCCCGCAAGACTCAGGTCTCTGGGGCTTAAATAATATCCTTTGCCGCAACTTTTCTCACCGCATATAAGTTCATACGGAAGTCTGCAAGGTTGGGCACAACTGCCTCTGTTTCCGCTGCGTCCCCCAATCATACTGCTCATAAGACACTGTCCCGAATAGGACATACAAAGTGCGCCGTGAACAAAAATCTCTGTTTCAACGCCACTTTTCAAAGCAATTTCTGTTATATCATTTTTGCTCAGTTCACGTGCAACAACAACACGCTCGAATCCGAGATTTTTTAAAAAGGTTGCACTTTCTGTGTTGTGAGCGGTCATCTGCGTGCTTGCATGAAGTTGCGCGCCGGGTAGGCGGTCTTTTATAAGCTTTGCCATACCTGCGTCCTGAATAATAAAGGCGTCAACGCCAATATTATAAGCATCTGTTACGAAAGATAAAAAATCTTTGATTTCCGCATCCGAAATCAAAATATTTGATGCAAGGTACACCTTTACTCCGCGGAGATGACAGTAGTCCACGGCTTTTTCCATTGCATCAGAATCAAAATTATCTGCAAATTTGCGCGCGCCAAAGCTGCTGCCGCCAAGATAAACGGCATCCGCTCCGGCCTGAACTGCCGCAGTGAGTGTTCTTAAATTAGCAGGTGCAAGCAGCTCCGGTTTCATCACAAACAACCTTTCGTCATAAACAGACATTTTGCAACAAGGCAAATTATCCCTTTTACTATATATTATATCACATATACAATAAAAAACAAGGGTTTTTATCAAAAAAATGCCCGCTTCAGCGGAAGTTAAGATTTTTTAAAAAAAGACTTTATTATTTCCAATTTTTGTGGTATAATAGTTATGTATGTTTTAAAAGCTGTTATGGATTTTTCCATGTAAATAATAAAATTTTAAAGAAAATGGAGGTGTTTTTTTGGCACGAAAACAAAAACTCAGAATTGTCGCATTGGGCGGACTTAATGAAATCGGCAAAAATATGTATATATACGAATGCGGCAATGATATTTTGGTTGTCGACAGCGGTATGGCTTTTCCTGACGATGATATGCTCGGAATTGACCTTGTGATTCCCGATATAACTTATCTCATAAAGAATAAGCAAAAAGTACGTGCGGTTGTACTTACACACGGGCACGAGGACCATATCGGCGGTCTGCCATATCTGCTCAAGGAACTTAATGTTCCTGTTTACGGCACAAGGCTGACTCTCGGACTTGTCGAATGCAAGCTCAAAGAGCACGGTCTTTTGCATACTTCAAAGCTGGTCGGCGT
>JAZOQS010000169.1:0-8442 GCA_045656205.1 Clostridia bacterium
TTTTTGGTTCTGCCTATCTGATATGCCATTTCAGCAGTTTTTGCCGCATCATAGCCTAAAATAGCGTCCTCAAAAGGTATGGTATAGTCGGTTCCGTTAAAATGAACAACAACCTCTCCTGCGGGCATTTCTTTTACAAAACTATCATCAATGAGCTTTGTTGCTTCCTCTGTACTCATACCAGAAACGGAAAAGCCCTCAATTTTAATTCCTCTGGCAATTCCCTCACCGGACATTGCAAAAGCACCAAGCCCTGCAATAACTATAACCACCGCGAGAACCGCGCATATGGTTATAAGCAGAGGTTTATTGATTTTTTTCTTGTTTTCATTATTATTTTCTTTCATAAACCCTCCAAGACCATCAGAGTTTTTCTATAACCACCGCAATAGGCGGACAGTTTGGTCTGTTTTTATAATCAAGCGTTAAAACGGTGAACTTTTTAAAATCTATACCGGCAATATATTCCATAACCCTGTTTTTCTCGTCAAATCCGGAATCACCGCCATAGTAAACGCCAACCGTTATAACACCACCGGTTTTTATGAGCCTCATAGCGCTTTCAAGCGCTTTGATGGTGGTATCTGCAAGAGTTCCCACCGAATGGTCACCGCCCGGAAGATATCCGAGGTTAAACATTACTGCCGCTACCTCACCGCTTACGTATTCTTCCATTTTTTCATGACCCGAAAGAATAAGCTCGCAGTTTTCTGCCCCCTCTTTTTCAAGGAGTTTTTTTGTACTGTCAAGCGCCTGCTGCTGAATATCAAAGGCAAAAACTCTGCCCTCTTCTCCAACAAGACCGGACAGGAAAAGCGTGTCATGGCCGTTTCCCATGGTTGCATCAATTACTCTGTCTCCCACTGACACGGTTTTTTCAATAAAATGATGGGTTATCGCAAGAACATTTTCAGGAACTATCATCTTTTATCCTCCGCCGGAACAATCTGTGAGAGCGTCATATTTTCATAACAAAGCATTCTTTCAAACACTTCTTTGACCTCTTTTTCACTGATTTTTTCAGCGAGTTCAACAGATTTGTAAAGATCTGCACCGCAGGTTGTGTTTCTTGCCAGAGCTCCTGCATATGCCTCGGGATCATTGAAAGTATGCAGGCTTCTGCCAAAGCGTTTTCTTTTTATTCTCTCAAAATCGTCCTTATCAAATTTAAATTCTTTTATGCCCTTAAGAATTCTTTCTGCCGTCTTTTCCGCACCCGATCCCTCATCTGTGATTTCGGCAAAACCATAATCTGTTTCGCCGGTATAATCAGTCGTAAAGGAAGCAGTAATAAGACCTTCACCGTAAAGGTCGCTATACAGTTTTGAGCTTTTGCCTATCAGAAGTTCAAGTGCCGTTTTAGCCGCATTTCGTCTGATTTCAAGCTCTCCGGAAAGTAAATTTTCTTTAAATCCGATTGCATAAACAGGCGTTGCAACGCTCATTTTCTTTATTGTGTGTGCACTGTTTATACCTGCCGGTTCTTCGGGCATTATTCTTAAAATTTCAGGCATAGGCTCTGTCTTTGCCAGAACTGTATCAAGAAATGCTTTCATTTCTTCGGGTTCAAAATCCCCCACCAGACAAAGTGTCATATTTGACGGATTGTAAAATGTATTATAACAGGTGTACAGAGTGTCTTTTGTTATTTTTGATATACTTTCTATGGTTCCCGCAATATCAAGACGCACCGTGTGATTATTATAAAGGCCCTGAAGCATATTAAAATAACAGCTCCAGCCCGGGTCATCCTGATACATTCTTATTTCCTGACCGATTATCCCCTGCTCTTTTGCAACATTTTCTTCGGTAAAATAGGGAGTCTGGACAAACTCTATAAGAGTTTTCAAGTTTTCACGGAAATTCTCGGTACACCAGAAATAATATGTTGTCATATTAAAGCTTGTATATGCATTTGCATAAGCACCGTATTTGCTGAACATATCAAACACACTTGACCCGTCCGGTTGTTCAAAAACCTTGTGCTCAAGAAAATGTGCCACTCCGTCAGGAACAGTTACAGGGTCACTCTCCCCTTTGGGCAAAAATCTGTTTGTTGTCGAGCCGTAATTTGTTGAAAAATATGCACAGGACTTGGCAAATCCCGGTTTTACTGCCATATACACTTTAAGTCCGCTTGGATGAGTGTAACTTATAAGCGTTTCATTTAATTTTTCATAAGTTGTTTTATTCATTTTCTTTTCCTTTCAGGAAATAAATAGTGTCAAGCCAGATGTGTGACGCCATATCTATAACATCCTCTTTTGTTACTGCACCAATTTTTCCGGCAATTTCATCTGCCGAAACATCTATTCCCAAAATGGTATTTGATGTTTTTGCGGAAATACTTCTTATCGGTTCATCTTCCATCGACTTATATGCATTTATCAGGCTTTTCTGCGATGCCGCAAGTTCAAAGTCCGTTACATTACCATTTCTTATTTCATCAAGTTGAAAAAGAATTTCCTTTTTCGCTTTGTCAAAGTTTTCAAATTCTATGCCTGAGCCTACAAGAATCACCGATTTGTGTCTGTTAAGTCTTGCATAGGCATAATATGCCAGACTCAGTTTTTCTCTGACGTTCATAAAAAGTTTGGAGTGTGTGCCGCTTCCGAAAACAGAGTTCATCACAAGAAGTTTATAATAATCGTCACTTTTGGGGTCAATATCCGTTTTAAAACCCATCATAAGTTTTCCCTGATTTACATCCTGCAACTCTTCGATATTTTTCACTTCGGTTTTTGCATTATCCGTTTTATTTTCAGGAATATTTCCGGATGATTTTACATTGTTGAAAATCTTTGCCACTTCATCAATATCACAGCTTCCCGAAACAAATATATCAATCGGCCCGGAAATTATATTGTCATAATGTTCTTTCAGGATTTTTTCGTCTGTTTCATCAATTTCTTCTATGCTGCCATACTCACATTTTGCATAGGGCTGACCCTCAAACATTATTTCGCTGCATTTTTGTTCAGCATAATTTTTCTTGTCATTATAGAGGGATTCTATCAGATTTTTAAGGTTGCTTTTTTCTATCTCAACCGTATCTTTCTTGAACGCATCTCCCGTCACATCGGGACTGAAAACAATTTCTTTCAAAAGTTGTGCCGCCTGACCTGCTGAATTTGTGCCGGTGTACCTGTCCCCGGGGAGAGTAATCCCAAAGGATATTACCTGAACGTCACCAACTTTTGAAACGTCCGTAATAAGTGCCGCTCCGTAGAGATTTTCAAGTTCTTTTTCAAGCACCTGTTTACTATTATATTTCGCGCAGCCCGATTTAAGCACTCTCGCAAGAAGTGCATTTTTTGCCGCTTCTTTTCCAAGAGGTCTGTATATATTCATTCTGATATATACCGTTTTGAATTTATCGCCCGGCAGATATACCAGCTTTACTCCGCCGTCAAGTGTCTTTTTAATCATCGTCTTCCTCCAATAATTCCGGTTGCTCGTCAGCCATTTCCGGCTCTTCCTCCGGAGGCATCAAAAACTTTTTAATTGCAGGGTATGCAAGCATTTGTTCCAGAAGTCCCTGAGCCGCAATAAATACTGCAATTATAATCAGGTAGGACAGATAGCTTGACATAAATATAACTGCTGTTGCCGCTACTCTTATTACAATGCTTAAAAGGTTTACCGGAATTGTTGCCATGGAAAGCAGATATGAGTTTTTGTATATAGCCCGGAGGTTAAGGTCAAATGTAACCATCATGCACCAGCTGAAGCTCTGCATAATTGCATACATTACCATTGCAATTATCACTATACCCAGGAGTACATTGTTCCATACACCGAGGTTTGACGCCGTAAAATAAAAACGGACTGCAAACAAAAAGCAGGTGGAAAGAGCAAGGTCAATAACAAATGCTGCTACTGACTGTTTCAAATTTTCTTTTGTTCTGCCGAAAAAGTCTGCAACTGTCCATGCATGCTTTTGGCGGACAAAGTTTCTGAGCACATAAGTGAACCCCGATTTAAAGGGACTTCCTGCATAAAAAATAACCATAAATGCCGCTATCATACCGGCGATTACAGTGTTTTCCCCTGTAGCCGAATAGGGCATAAGTCCTATTGTGATTAAAAAATAATAGAAAAATGCCGGTATACAGGTTATCGCATAAAGCAGATTAAGCAAAATATAACTGCGCCATTTTCTTGAAAAAAGTTCCCAGTAGAGTGCCGCACCTTTTTTCTGCGGTTCATTTTTGCTTACGCCTTTACCGGGTTTATCATAGTTTGGATTGAAAAGTCCCATTTTTTGTCCTCCGTGTTATTTAAGTATTGAAAAGATAATATTTGTCTGAAACATATGTTTTGCAATTCGTGAATTTTCTACGCTGTCAATTATCCAGCCCGTTCCACCCTGACCGATAAACATTGAAATTACAGCTGCAGCTATCCAGCACAGCACAATGCCAATGATAATTCCGAGAATTCCGCCAACAAGGCCGTTTGCCTGTTTAATAACCGGTAGTTTTGCGGCAACGTTAAATATTTTAAACAGCAGACTCACGAGAAGTTTTATTGCGATTATAAATATCACTATTGTTATAAGATACACAACTGCATCAGCTACCGCGGTTGCCATTGCTTCCGTCCCCTGACTTATAATGTCATTTCCCAAAATTGCCATAAAAAGGGCAGGAATCTGAACATCAAGAAGTTCCGGGCTGATAGCCTGTGACGGCATCATCGCTTCCACTATGTTTGCTTTAAACCCATCTATTAACGATGCAATTGCCGGGTTTGAATAAATAAGGTCCATAAAGGGCTGATATAAAAGCAGTGCCGCAATTATACTCACTATAAAAGATGACAGTCCCAGAACTGTTTTAATTATACCGCGTTTTGCGCCCCATACGGTGCACGCAATTATTATTGCCAAAAATATTATATCAAGCAGCATTTTTACGCTCCTTTTTCTTATTTCATTTCAACAACTTCGGTGTATCCGCCTTTATCAAGCATAGCCTTGTGACCTTTTCCGTAGAGATAGCCACCGTAAATATGCTTATCGGAGGTTATCTCATCACGTTTTCTGCCATGTTTGTTTAAAAGTTGAGCTCCCGAGGCTGATGTTACAAGTATTCTGTTTTTGTTTGTTGTTATATTCTCTATGTCCTGTCCGAACATATAGTGACCCTGTTTTCTTCCGCTTGATGTAAAGGACAAAATCTCATGTTCCTTATCAAGCGAAGAGTGACCAAGAGCAATAACTATATTATTTTTATCTTCTGCACTAAAAGCCGCAAGTTGTTTGCCTTCATAGTCAAACTCCCATTTGTCTGCTCCCTTGCCGTTTAGTGCACACATCTGTCTGTCACCGATAATAACAAGCGTATTGTTATCTGCCCAGTTTATGGACGAAACAAAGTTTGTACCGCTTGACTTTTCAGCATAAGGACTTTCGCTTGAGTCAATGCGGAAAAGCATGACGCTGCATTCAAGCTCCGTTCCGCCGGTATAAATAACGGAAACCGCAAGTTTTTTACCATCTGGTGAAAGTGACGCATCAAGCAGATTGCAGGTACCCGAATCCCATGCGAAAAGTGCCTCGCCGCGTGCGGAATACACCACTGCACTGCCGTTGTAGGTTTTCTTGCCTGTTATGGCAACAATTTTTCCGCTGTCTGAAATTTTAAGATTATTTATTTCATCATCGGTTTTAAAGTCGGTTACTTTACCTGATCTGCTCACCGAAAAAATGGTGTTTTTACCTTTTGGTGCAAAAACAATTTTTTTATCGGATACCGCTATGGATGGTGAATCAAGTACCATATTCACAGAAAATTTTTCTTTTCCTTTTCTGTCCATCACAACAAGACCGGTTTTGCCTATGTATGCCATATATTTACTGCCAAAACTATGAATGGTGTGTTCTCCCATATCGGTCTGGGCAGTTTTGTATACTCTGTTGTCCAGTTTAGGTAAAAAAGATACTACCTCGTTCCATTGAGAAATCACAAGAGCTATAATCACGGCGACAGAAAGCATAATAAGTTTTTTTGCCACAGAATTTTCTCTTGTTATTTCTTCTTTGCCTTTAAATTTTATTATTTTTCCTTCTTTTACAGGCGGCATCAATTTCACCTCCCTATTTTTACAGCCACAACCAATCCTTTTTGGATTGTTACCTCTGCTTTTTCATTTAAAAATTCGTTGCTGACACCAACCGTTTTCCCCATCTCAAGGGCGGCACCTTCAAGCGGATATTTAAGTCCCGAAAGGGTAACACCTTCTGCGTCCCCGCCTACGGGAATGAGTGTCAGAATATCTCCTTTTTCGCCTGAAATCTCTGCGGATTTCTCTACAAGTACAATCTCTGTATCTTCAGTTTTTATTATAAGTTTTGCGCCTCTTTTTGCGGCATACACCGTGAGCATTATATTGGCAAGTTCATGGTCAACCCTACCGCCAAGCGCACACAAAAGAACCACCTCGTCACATCCGGCGTTTACAAGATAATCAATAGCCGCCTCTGTGTCGGTATCGTCCTTTTCACATCTGAGCTTTATTATATTGGTATTTTCCGGTAACTGACTTTTCACCGAATCCATATCACCGATTATAACATGGGGAATAACCCCTGCTTTTACCGCGCTGTCAAATCCGCTGTCAGCACAAATTATAATCGAAGACCTTGCCAGAATTTCATTTAAATCTGCAGGAGCTGAAAATTCTCCCCCCGCAAATATTACTCCCCTTTTCATCTGCATCTTAAGGCGCTGACTGCCTCGTTTACATTTTCTGCACCGAACACGCTGCTGCCTGCAACAAGAATATTTGCACCTGCCTCAACAGCAAGAGGAGCGTTTTGTGCATTTATTCCGCCATCAATTTCAATGTCAAAATCCTCACCCATAAAGTCTCTCATAACTTTTACATTAGGAAGAACTCTTTCAATGAATTTCTGTCCGCCAAATCCCGGATAAACGCTCATGAACAGCACCATATCGGACATTTTCGCAAGTTCAAAGCAGTCTTCAGATTTTGTATCGGGTTTAAGAACGATGCCGGCTTTTATGCCAAAGCTTTTAATCTTCTCAATACACTCTTTAACATCGCTTTTCGCCTCAACATGAACAGTGATCATATCTGCTCCGGCATCTGCAAAGGCTTCTATATAATCTATCGGATTATCAAGCATAAGATGAACATCAAAAAACATATCAAAATGCGGTCTGAGTGCTTTTACAACGTGCGGACCGAATGAAAGGTTGGGCACAAAATGTCCGTCCATTATGTCAAGGTGAAGCCACTCTGCTCCGGCATCTGCCACCTTTTTAACATCATCTTTTAAATTTAAAATGTCTGCCGCCAGAATTGACGGTGCTATCTTGATTTCTTTTCCCATTTGTTTATTTCTCCTAACTGACCAAATATTTCTTTATAACTTTCGTATCTTGACAGGGCAATATTCCCCTCTTCAACAGCCTGTTTCACGCTGCAGCCCGGCTCATTTATGTGCCGGCAATCGCGGAAATTGCATTCTCCCGAATATTTTTCAATTTCGGGAAAATATTCTGCAAGCTCTTCCTTTTCAACATCTGTGATGTCTGCAATTTCAAGCTCGGAAAATCCGGGTGTATCGGCAATGTACCCTCCGTCCGACAGTTTTATTAGGCTTACCTCACGGGTGGTGTGTTTACCTCGTCCGATTTTCTCGCTTATATTTCCCGTTTTCTGATTAATATCAGGAAACAGACAGTTTAAAAGGCTTGATTTGCCCACTCCCGACGACCCGGCAAAAACGGATATTTTACCGCTCATATCACTTTTTATTTTATCTGTAACCTCGCCTTTTGCCGCACTTACGGTGTAAACGGCAAATCCCGCTTTTTCATAAGCATTGGCAAGAGCCTCTGTATCCTCTGTTTTAAGGTCCATTTTGTTGATAATTATGCGCACCTGCGCACCCTCTTTTAAAGCCACTACCGACAGTTTATCCATCAATATCGGCATAGGCACGGGCGATGACGCCGCGCACACTATAAAAAACAGGTCAACATTGGATATCGGCGGGCGGACAAAAGCATTTTTTCTTGGAAGAATTTCTTCGACATATCCCGTCATATCTTCCTGCGTGGAAATTATGCACCTGTCCCCGGCAAGAGGTGTCATTTTCTGTTTTCTGAAAAGTCCCCTTGCTTTACATTCATAAACTCCGGCATCGGTTTCAACATAATAGAATCCTCCGATACCTTTAATAATTATACCTTCCATAATTTCCTCTGTTATCTTGATACTGCTCCGGAGTTATCCGCATTTGTATTGGGCGCAGTAGTGGGCACTTCCGGTTTTTCAGGTTTCTGACCAACTTTAACGTCAACCTCTGTTCCCGACTTTACTTCTGTTCCTTCAAGGATTGTCTGGTCAATTACCTTGTCAACCATATCCTCATTGTCAACATATGTTACGTTTCCAAGTTTAAGACCA
>JAZOQS010000170.1:0-17699 GCA_045656205.1 Clostridia bacterium
CATCAAGATATTCCCTGTTTCTTTCGTGAATATCTTTTTCCTCGCCGCCGTCAATTTTGTTTGCCCTTGCCTGCATAAGAGAAAGAGCTATATCCATAGGCATATCAAGGAAAATTACTTTGTCCGGTCTGGGCAGGCCCAAAAGCCCGTATTCATAATTTTCCAGCCAGCTTAAATATTCATTTCTCTGACTGTCGTCAGAAATTTTACTTCCCTGATGAATCATATTTGAAGTTGTATATCTGTCAGCAACCACTATGCCGCCGTCATTTAAAAATTCCTCAAACTGAGTTTTATATGTGGCATATCTGTCCACCGCAAAAAAGGATGATGCGGCATATGCATTAACACATTCGGGCGAATCTCCGAAAGCTCCGCCAAGGTACATTCTGACAAGTGCGGAAGAATCACTTTTATAGTTGGGGAATTCTATTCTTTTGACCTTTTTTCCGCTTTTTTCAAGGTACTCGCAAAGAAGTTTGCTTTGCGTTTCTTTACCGCTGGAATCCAGACCTTCTATAACAATAAGTCTGCCCTTACTCATATTTTTTCCTCATTTCTGCTACAAGCCCGCAGGACATTTTACCCTCGGGACAAGGTCCTGCCACACAGGACGGACCCGCTTTTTTGAATATGGTGGGGGCAACATCTTTAACGAGTTTATACATTTTATACGCACATTCTCTTATTTCCCACTGCGCGCGGGTGCAACATCTGTGATGGAAAAAGTTATATAAACTTCTTGCGTTCATTGTAACTATCATATTTGTTTCACAGGCATTGGGCAGAATGTATCTGGCATCCTCCTGTGCCGCTTTTTCAGCCGCCTTTTCAGCCATTCCCGCCGCCATATGCTGTTCTTTTAAAATATCGGCAAGACGGTTGTAGTCTTCCACGTCCTTTTCCATAGCTTCAAGATAAATCTTTTTGGCTTCGGGATTTTTCTCAATTTCGGGCGGAGTTACAAAAGAAAACTGCTTTTCACTTACATATCTCTGGGATTTCACACTGTAAGACGCTATTCTGTGGCGTGTGAATTGTGCAAGCAGACTGCGGCTTACTCCCTCAATTCCAAAAGTAAACGAAATATGTTCAACCGGACTTTCGTGACCAAGGTCCATAAGCATATTCAGAAATTTTTCTGTTTTTTCTTCATCAAGACCGTCCATAATGTCACTTACCTTTGCTGAAGAATAGCAAAGTTTAGCAGCTGATGCAACAATTTTCTCCGGGTCGGGTGTATGAGCTAAAAGTGTAACGTTCATAATATATCCTACGCTCCCTTTTTCGTTATTTTATGCCAGATTACTTTAATCATAAATTTGGGCAGTGCAAGCATTCTGAAAAATCTTTTGGGTTCTTTCATCAGCCTGTACATCCATTCAAGACCAAGTTTTATATATATGTCCGGTGCACGCTTTACGTTGCCGGCATAAACGTCAAGACATCCGCCAAGCCCCATCGCAACGCGTGCTCTCAGCTTGTCTTTGTTTGCAAAAATCCATTTTTCCTGTTTCGGTGAGCCAAGGCAGACAAAAAGGACATCCGGCTCTTTTTCATTTATGTCAAGGATAACACGGGTTTCCTCTTCTGCATCAAAATATCCGTCATGAATTCCGACAATTTCAATACCGGGGAATTTTTCTTCAAGATTCTTTCGCGCGGTTTCAGCAACGCCGGGCGCCGCTCCGAAAAGATAAAGCTTTTTCCCGCCGAGCGCCATTTTTTCAATCACTTTTAGTGAGATGTCATATCCGGCAGCTCTTTCCCTGATGGGACTACCCAATATTTTCGACGCATAAATTATGCCTATCCCGTCAGCAGTGAGCAAATCCGCACTGTTTAAAATATCTTTAAATTCTTCGTCTTTCACTGCCGCCATAACCATTTCCGAATTGGGCGTGAAAACATAATGAAACCCATCTTCTTCAGTAAATTTCAAAATATATTCAGCTGATTTTTCAACACCAAGCGGACTGAATCCGACACCTAAAATATCAACCGTATTTTTCACAAAATCTCACCGCCGTCTAATATTTTTTCGTAAATTATATTATACTATATAATATAAAAAAATTCAATACAAAATCATTGATTTTTTTGTGAAAGTGTGTTAAAATAAAAATCTACACACGGGAGGTGATTATATCGTGGCTTATACTCTGAAAAACGAAATGCAGACAAAAATGGCGATTTTATATGTAATAAACAAATTTAAAGACGGCGTGACCGGTGAAGTTCTGACCGAAGTGGCAGTATATGCCTGCGGTATAAATTATTTCACTCTCCGTCAGGCACTTTTCCGTCTTGAACAGGATGAGTTTATAGTTTCTTTTATGAGCGAGCACGGCGAAATGTTTGTGATAAACGAAAAGGGCGAACAGGCTCTTGAGTTTTTTGTTAAAAAACTCCCTTTCCGTTTTCGCGAGGACGTAACAGAATATATCCTCCATCTCCGTCCTGAAGAGCTTCCCGCAAACAAGTTTGTTTGTGACTTTGTTCCGGCAAATGATCTGGAATACAATGTTTATCTTGAATATAAAGAGGCAGGAAATACCACTTTAAAACTGGAATTTGCCGCCGGCGACCGAGAGAATGCTCAGAAAACCGTTCGGCTTATAAACAAGAATAAAGACAAAATTTTTAACGATATTTACAAGTATATAATGGAATTAGAGTAAAAAAAGACGGGCAGATGCCCGTCTTTTTATGCTTCCATATGTCTTCCCAGAAAGTTTGCCGCCGTCTGTGCAAGTTTTGTTTCAACCTCACCGGGCATTCCCTGCTCGTTTGATACAACAACCACACTGCCCAGGCAGTCTCCCTCAGAAATAATGGGCACTGCAACGCCAAGCTGGTATTTATCGTTGCCCTGCGCAATGTAAAGCTGTCTTGAATCGGACGGGTTTACAACGTAAAGCATTTTTTCGTCCATGATTCGCTCCAGATCACCTGAAACAGGTTTTTCGGAAAGCTCTTTCTTAGACGCTCCCGAAACCGCAATAACCATATCCTTGTCAGTAATACAAACGGGATATCCGCTTGTCTTTGCAAGTGATTCTGCATAATCGGATGCAAACTCACCAAGCTCACCTATGGGCGAGTATTTTTTAAAAATCACTTCACCGTCACGGTCTGTAAATATCTCAAGAGGATCGCCCTCCTTTATGCGGAGTGTGCGTCTGATTTCTTTAGGTATAACAACACGACCAAGGTCGTCTATTCGTCTCACAATTCCCGTTGCCCTCATATATTAAATCTCCTTTTTTGTAAAATTTACAAATCTATTATTTGCGGGCAAGGAATTTTTATGTAAGGAAAATGGTGGTATTGACTTTGTACATTAATTATGATACAATAAATTCAAGGATTTTTCTGTTCATTTATGAGTTTGGAAGGGGACACAAATGCTAAAAAATAACCGCAATTTTTTTCTTGATATCACTAAAGGCGTCGCAATTTTCCTTATGTTGTGGGGACATTGTATACAATACTGTACTACAAAGAGCGGAATTGATTTTTTTGAGAATATTGTTTTTAAGACCATATATTCGTTTCACATGCCACTTTTTATGCTAATAAGTGGCTATCTGTTTTTTTATTCTTTCACAAAACGCAGCTTGTCTGAGTTGATTATACATAAAACCCAATCTTTACTCCAGCCAATCTTTTTTTGTACATTTTTCAACTATTTTGCAACTACCGTATTATTCGGATTGTTGTCGGGCAAATTTGATGTTGCTTTTGACGGAAAATGGCTGGAAACACTTCCCTCATTATCGTTTTTATGGAGCGTTTTGGCAGCTTCATTGGTAACATCTGTTGTGTGTAAAAAATGTAAGACGCTCTACGTCCAGATTTTGCTGTTTTTTGTTTTCATCCCCGTTGTAGCTATTTTTCCTAAAGCAGATTTTAATCTTTATCTGTATCCCTATTTTGTTCTTGGTTTTTATTTTGCCAAATACAGGGATAAGCTTCCATCTGCAGTTCATAATCTGAAATATCTGTCATTGCCTTTGTTCCCTATATTGATGTGCTTTTATGAGAAAAAACACTATATATACACAACAGGCTTATTCCCCGACGAGAGTTACTCTTTTATGCAAATGTTAAAAATTGATGCATTCAGATGGCTGATTGGTCTTGTGGGTTCTGTATTTGTATTAACTGTTTTACATACCGTTTACAAGCAAATTATTATTAAAATAAACAAGACCATAATAACTAAAGGTCTGTCCCTGATAGGCAAACACTCTCTTGAAATTTATGCCCTTTCCATGTCACTCTTATCACGTTATTTACCTGTTTTTTTCTCAAAAATATTGTCTGTTCTAAATGTTGACAATGTTTTTGTTGAAAATATGTTTGTATACAATTTTGTTTTTACTTTCCCACTGGCAATCATATATTCATTTGCGTTATATTACTTTATAAAACTGCTGAAAAAGTTGAAAATCACAAATATAATGTTTGGAAGATAATAAAAATTAAATTTCGCAATGAGAACTCGCAGACAGACTGCAGCTTGCAGGGCTTGATATTGGGAAAATTGCCGTACAGAGGATTGAGTCGGGGCAAAGGTTTGTTATATATAGATTTGATTTTTCTGTCAAAGGTGTTAGCTGTCACAATTGATGAATTGTTGATTTTCCCGTCTTGACTTTTCCTAAATATAATGGTATAATTATAAAAAATAATCTTTTGGAGGCTTATTTAAAATGACAAGAATTAAAACAATCGAAACAAGAAATATCGAAAAATCAGTTAAAAACGGTGGCTGCGGCGAATGTCAGACATCCTGCCAGTCAGCTTGCAAAACATCCTGCGGTGTTGCTAACCAGCAGTGTGAAAACACAAACAAATAATTAAAAAAACACTAAACCGCCGCCTGATAAGGCGGCGGTTTTTAGTATAAAGGATTGAAATAACATGGTTCATCAGTATAAATTAAACGGATATAACATTATTCTTGACACGGCAAGCGGTTCTGTTCACGTTGTGGACGAGGTGGCATATGACATTATTGCTATGTACAAGGAAAAATCTGCAGAAGAAATCACTGCTGAAATTTTGAAAAAATACTCTCATCTTCCCGATGTTAACGAGTCTGAAATTGCCGAATGTCTGGATGATATCGCAGATCTTATTTCTGCAGGCAAACTTTTTTCGGAAGACAAGTTTGAAGAGCTTGCGAAAAACTACAAATCGACTACAAATGTTATAAAAGCAATGTGTCTGCACATTGCTCACACCTGTAACTTAAGCTGCAGCTACTGTTTTGCAAGTCAGGGAAAATATCAGGGCGAGCGTTCGCTTATGAGCTTTGAAGTAGGCAAACAGGCTTTTGATTTTCTTATTGCAAATTCGGGCACACGCCGCAACCTTGAGGTTGACTTTTTCGGTGGCGAACCGCTTATGAACTGGGATGTTGTTGTAAAGCTTGTTGAATATGCAAGAAGCATTGAAAAAGAGCATAACAAAAACTTCCGTTTTACCCTTACAACAAACGGTGTACTTTTAGATGACGACAAAATAGACTTTTTAAACCGTGAAATGAGCAACGTGGTTTTAAGTCTTGACGGCAGAAAAGAGGTTCACGACCATTTCCGCAAAGATTATAATGGCAAAGGCAGTTACGATTTGATTCTGCCCAAATTTAAAAATTTTGTCGAAAAACGCGAGGGCAAAAACTATTATATGCGTGGGACTTTCACCCACAATAACACCGATTTTACAAACGACATTTTCCATATGGCGGACCTTGGGTTTACCGAGCTTAGTATGGAGCCTGTGGTTTGTCCCCCGTCAGACCCCTACGCGCTCACTTTAGAGGATATGCCCAAACTTTTCGAGCAGTATGAAATTCTCGCAAAAGAAATGATAAAACGAAAAAAAGAAGGCACACCTTTCACATTCTATCATTATATGCTTGACCTTAAAAACGGCCCCTGCATTTACAAAAGAATTACAGGTTGCGGCTCAGGTACAGAATACATGGCTGTAACCCCCTGGGGCGAGCTTTTCCCCTGCCATCAGTTTGTAGGTGACGAAAAATACAGTCTCGGCAACATCTGGGACGGCGTTAAAAACACCGAAGTTCAGGATAAATTCCGTAAATGTAACGCATATTCCCGTCCCGAATGTAACGATTGCTGGGCAAGACTTTACTGTTCGGGCGGTTGTGCGGCCAACTCCTACCACGCGACAGGTGATATAAACGGAATTTACGAGTATGGCTGTGAGCTTTTCAAAAAACGTATTGAATGTGCAATTATGATGCAGGTTGCCGAGGAAGAAATATGAAAACCCCGATAGCAGACTTTGTGAAAAAATATGCCAAAAGCGGCGTATCACGCTTTCATATGCCGGGGCACAAGGGCAAAAAGTTTCTCGGCTGCGAAAAGTTTGACATTACAGAAATTGACGGTGCGGATGTTTTAAGCTCTGCCGACGGTATCATTGGCGAAAGCGAAAAAAACGCTTCGCATCTTTTCAAAACCGCTCACACTTTTTATACTACACAAGGTTCGACAACTGCAATTTGCACCATGCTTGCTCTTACGGGAGGAAAAAATATTCTTGCGGCAAGAAATGTTCACAAGGCGTTCATTCACGCCTGTGCACTTTTAGATTTTGATGTGGAGTGGCTTATGCCTGAAACTCCCGGCAATATTCTCAGTTGTCAGATTTCGGGCGAGTTACTTGAAACAAAACTTGCGTCTATGCCTGAAAAACCGTCTGCGGTGTATATTACTTCTCCCGACTATCTGGGTAATATTCAGAATATTCCCGAAATTTCGGCAGTTTGCAAAAAGCACGATTTGCCTCTTCTGGTTGACAATGCACACGGAGCATATCTTGCATTTTTAAAAAATTCCTTGCACCCTATTCATCTTGGCGCGGATATGTGTTGCGATTCTGCACACAAAACACTTCCTGTTTTAACAGGCGGTGCATATCTGCATATTGCAAACAACAGGTTTTTTGACTCTGCGAGAGAAAAGCTTTCACTTTTTTCTTCTACAAGTCCGTCATATCTGATTTTGCAATCGCTTGATTTGTGCAATAAATATCTGGCAAACGGGTTTGAAGAAAAACTGGAAAACTGCATAATTAAAACCGGTACATTAAAAAGCTTTATAAAATCACTTGGTTTTTCACTGCCGGACACCGAGCCGCTTAAAATAACGGTAGACGCCCAAAAATCAGGCTACACCGGATATGAACTTGCGGAAATTTTACGCAAAAATAAAATTGAGGCGGAATTTTGCGACAAGGACTTCCTTGTACTTATGGCAAGCCCACAAAATTCAGAAAAGGATTTCAGGAGATTGAAAAAGGTCTTTTCATCCATTAAACCAAAAAATCCTTTAGCTGTCAGCAGTTTAAAAATTCCGACCCCTGCTCCGGAAATGTCCATTCGAGATGCTGTTTTCTCCAACTCTGAAACAGTTGACGTAAATCTGTCTCAGGGCAGAATTTGTGCAACGCCGACAGTTTCCTGTCCGCCCGCAATTCCAATAGCGGTAAGCGGCGAGAAAATAACCGCGGAGCATATAAAACTGTTCAAACATTACGGGATTGATAAAATTAAAGTAGTAAAATAATAAACCACCCGCAGTTGCGGGTGGTTCTTTTTAGGCTTCGATTACTTGCTGTTTGTTTATTTTTTTCTGTTTACTGTAGCCAACAAATCCTAAAACAAGAAGCGGAACGCCAAACATAAAGTACGCGAGGAAAAACAGTGTTCCAACTGAATATAAAATTGCTGCTACCAAAGCTGCCCAGCTTGCTTTAATAAAATATCCCAGCCAACCAAAAATTGCCCCAATAAAAAACATAATCATATGTGGCATAACAAGCGCGGTAGCTATAGCTCCACCAATTGCTTCAGCCCCTTCAGCTGCCGCAGTTGCTCCAAAGAAATATGAAATCAAATACACTGCGTAAATGGTAGCCAGCGCTGTTGCAACAAATAACATTTTACTTCTTTTTTTCATAATAAAATTCTCCTTTTTAATTAATAAGTTACTTTGATTTTATAACCATATTTTTTTATTTGGTTAACAGTTGCATCTTTATTTCCCCATTCACTTCCATCTGCAAAATATACACTGTATATGTAGACATCACCCGATTTTATTGCAGTATCAAGCATTTGCCACGACTCTTTTGTCGAACCATTGGGTGTGATGGACTCATCGGTAAATAAATAATTAGTTGAAAATATACCTGTCAGTTCTTCACCATATACATCTCTGGGCTCAAAGTATAACTTAATTGCCGAAATTTCTTTATCTGTCTTATTTTTTATACTGCAGCTAAGTTCCGGAACACCTATAATGTTATCATAAATTGAACCGGCAATTTCAACCGGAAATTCTCCCTCGAACTCATCGGGTACATCATTTTCCACCTTTTCTTCCACTTCTGAAGGTTGCATAGATGTTTCCTTTTCCGGAGAGAAATTTGAGCTTATAATAGCAAGACATATAATAACAACAAAGAATATTCCTATACCAATCCCAATATTTTTTATAATCTCTTGCCTTTTGATATTGGAAGATAAAATTTGAGCCTTTTGGGTGTCATAATCTTCTTGTGTTATTACACCTTTATCAAGCAGTTCCTTAAGCTCTGTAAGTTTATCTGCTTTTGACATAATTTCACCTCCCTCGGCACAAAATATCCCAATTCGGGATATTTTTATTATACCATTATGGGATAATAAAGTCAAGAGGTGATTTTATGCGGCTTAAAGAGATAAGAAAAAAACGAGGTATTTCTCAACTTAAACTTGCTATGGATTTAAATATGAACCAAAATAGCATAAGCCGTTACGAAAGTGGCTCCCGTGAAGCAGATTATGCCACTTTAATTAAATTTGCAGACTATTTTAATGTTTCCATAGATTATTTACTTGAGAGAACTGATAATCCGTTATTTATAAAATAAAGCCCTGAACATCGTTCAGGGCTTTTCCTATATCATTTTAAATATTTCTTCCATAGAGCGTTTGGGAACGTGAAGTTTTCCTGTTTCATCAAGATAATATTTCACATCTCCGTCAAACTCCGCTTCCTGTGATTCCTGCATGGGATAGCCCAGTGCAACAACAGAGTTTATCGCAAGGTGCTCGTCAATTTCAAGGACTTTCCTGAGTTCTTCCCTGCTGACATTTGCAACCCAGCAAGCTGCAATCCCATCCTCAAGACCTGTCAGAATCATATTTTCTATGGCAGCTCCGGCATCTTCGCCGGCACCATCTTTTCTTATTTTTTCATCAACCAGAACAACAATATATGCCATAGGTTTTTCGCCCTCTTTCGGGCCGCCGTCTTTAAGATATCCGGCATATTTTGTAAGCGGAAACACCTTGTCACACATTTCCGGCGATGTAACGGCAATAAACTTTAGCGGCTGAAGATTTGCTCCGCTCGGGGCAAGGCGAGCCGCATTTACCATTTTAATTATTCTTTCTTTTTCGACAGGGGTCTGTCTGAATTTTCTGATTGTTCTTCTTTGTAATATAATTTCGTAAACCGACATATTTTTTCTCCTTAAATAACTGTGGTTCTGAACACGCCTATAACCTTGCCGACAATCTCAGCTCTATCGGAATAAATAGGGTCCATAGCGTCATTTTCAGGCTGAAGTCTTATGCGGTTTCCTTCATTAAAATATCTTTTTACGGTGGCTTCACCGTCAATCATAGCAACAACAATTTCATAATTTCGAGCAACCGACTGTTTTGAAACTATAACATAGTCACCGTCTAAAATGCCGGCATTTATCATACTGTCCCCACGGACTTTGAGCATAAAAACCTCGCCTTTGCCGGCAAAATAGGTCGGCATTGCGAAAAGGTCCATAATATTTTCTTCCGCAGTAATGGGAACGCCTGCAGCAACTCTGCCCAGAACAGGAATAACCATATGTTCTGTTGTAAGATCGTGTCTGTCATCCGTTTCGGTAAGCAGTTTTATGGAGCGGGTTTTTGATGAACTTTGTGAAAGTTTTCCGTCATCTTCAAGTTTTTTTAAATAAGAATGAATGGTAGATGAAGATTTAAACCCAACTGCACTTCCGATTTCCCTCACTGACGGCGGATATCCGTTTTCTTTTATAAAGCTTTCTATAAATTCAAGAATCTGTTCTTCTATACCTTCTTTTTTTACTCTCGGCACAAGGTCCACCATCCTCTCTTTTTTCTTAATATACCACATAAAAATGCTTTTGTCAAACATTTGTTCGATTTTTTCGCAAAAAGTATTGACAAGGAACATTTGTTCTGTTATACTATAATCAAACAGACGTTCGAATTCATTTCTGAAAGGATGATATATATGACATTTTCAAGAAGAGTAGATAAAAACAAGTTGTTCAGAGCTCTTATGGTTCTTACACTTACAGTGTTTATGCTGGTTCAGGCAGCTACAATGACATTTTCT
Source organism: Clostridia bacterium (assembly GCA_045656205.1). Taxonomy (GTDB): domain Bacteria; phylum Bacillota; class Clostridia; order RUG12999; family RUG12999; genus RGIG7450. The sequence goes on from JAZOQS010000170.1 coordinate 10,452, forward strand.
TATGTTCCCGATGCTGAGCGTGAATATAAAACAGTTATTGTCCGTTCAGGCGACACACTCTGGTCAATTGCAAACGAATATGCTTCGGGCGATGTTCGTGATAAAATCAAGGATATTAAAAAATTCAACAATCTTAAAAGTGACGTTCTGTGTGTAGGAGACCGTATTCAGGTTCCCATTTATGAATAAGTAATAAAAGTATTCTGCCGACTAGCCGACAGAATACTTTTTTTCTTTGGGCTTGAAAAGGCTCTTTTTTTTTGCTATACTTTATTGTAGGTGATTTTCGTGAAAGTAAAGTTTGAAAATAACAATACAATTTTATATGATATAGCAGATTTCAGTCCCGAACAAACCTTTATGTGCGGTCAGTGTTTCAGATGGGACAAGCTTCCCGACGGCTCTTTTTCCGGAGTTGCATTGGGCAGGGTGTTGAGGATAAGTGCCGATGGTGAAAAAATTGTTTTATATAACACTTCTTCCGATGATTATTACACTGTCTGGGAAAAATATTTTGATCTCTCGCGCAATTACAATGATATCAAAAAAACGCTTCCCCATGATCCTGTAATGCAGCGCGCAATTGCCTACGGCAGCGGCATCCGTATATTAAAACAGGATATCTGGGAAACAACCATATCATTTATTATTTCCGCCAGCAACAACATTCCCCGTATCAAAAAAATAATTACATCACTGTGCGAAAACTACGGAGAGTCTGTTGGCGAAGGGCAATTTACTTTCCCCTCCCCCGAAAGGCTTAAGGGGATCGCAGCTGAAGACCTTGCGCCTATCCGTTCCGGGTTCAGGGCTAAATATATTGCTGATGCCATAGACAAGCAGACAAGCGGTGAAATAGACCTTTACTCCCTTGAAAAGCTTGATACCGACTCCGCAAGAAAAGAACTTCTGAAGATTAACGGCGTAGGTAACAAGGTTGCAGACTGCATTCTTCTTTTTGCCCTTGGAAGGACCGAAGTTTTTCCCGTGGACGTCTGGATTAATAATACAATGTGCAAACTTTATCCGGACAGATGCTCCGGCCTTAAAGATGTGCGCAATGCCGGTCCCGAAATTTTCGGCGTTCACTGTGGGATTGCACAGCAATATCTTTTTTATTATGCCAGGGAAAACGGAGGAAATCTGGATTTGAAAGGTAATCAGACAAATGATTGAGTTAAAGTACAACTATATGGGAATAAGATGCCCTGTATGCAACAAAAATTCTCTTCACGCGGTTAACAGATTTCAGTTTGCTTCCGGAACCGTTTTATCCTGTCCCGATTGCGGCACCACACTTGTAAATATAAAAAAATCCGCATCTTCAAATGTTAATTTAACCTGTTTTGCATGCGGCAAAACTCACGATTACTCAATTTCGCAAAAGAATTTCTTTTCCGGCAAACCATTTTCATTCTGTTGCAAGGAAAATGACGTGGATGTTTTATACGCCGGCAAATACGAAGATGTGGAAACCGCACTGTTTCAGCTTGACCGGGAAATCAAACAGCTTACCGACAAGTATTACAGCAATATTGAGCAAACATATGGCGTCTACACCAAATCAGCTTTAAACATACTTGAAGAAAAAGCCCGCAGCAACCGCATACTCTGTCTGTGCGGCAATTACGAAATCCGGTTAAAATTATCCGCAGACGGAATAGAAGTTATTTGTCCCAACTGCGGAGGGTCGGAATATATTCCCATTTCCTGCGAAGAAGACCTTGTTTCTCTGATGGAACGCCGTTCAATTTTAATAAAATAAAAAAACCTGTTACTCTTTTTAAGAGCAACAGGTTTTTTCTTTATTACTATCTTATAGGTACTTCTTTAAATGAACACAACGGGGTTGCACTTGCAAAATCTTTCCAGAGCATAACCTTAATGCTTCCACCAACAATTTCCTTGAACTCTGTTTTTACACTGCGTGTCCGTGTTTCGCCTTTATCAATAGTGAAGCTTTCAGTAAAGTCAATGTCTATCAACGCTCCTTCACTGTAACTTGCTACAATGAGTGTAGCGTTTACAATATCAGTATAAGCACTGACTGTAGCCGTTCTGTTACCATATCCTAAAATAGCATTTTCTTTAATCTGAACTTTTTTCTCAACAAAGGGATATCCGTCGTTAATTTCTTCATCAAGAACCCATACATCAAAATTCCAGTTTGCAAATGTTGATTTTGTTTTAAGTTCTGCTGATGTTTTGGGAGTTCCCTTGTCAGCGTCAGTCATTCCGCTTGTTGTTTTATCATAATAACATCCACTTAAAATGCCTTCATTATAGGAAGTAAATCCGCCAAGTGCTTCAGTAAGCAGATATGCTACCGATGCTGTTGAAACAACCGGTCTGCCTGTTGAGTAACAATTTGAAACCGTTCCGCCTTCAATTCTGCCTGCAAATCCGCCGACACCCATCATAAACGCTGTGTCGGATATATTTACAGTAGCATCGCCACGTGAATAGCAATCCTTGATTGTTGCTGTGTTTATTCCTGTAAATCCGCCTGCATAAGCAAACAGTGAATCATCTACAACAACCGAACCGCTTGAGGAGGTTCTTTCAATCAGCTGTCCGTTTTCACCGGCTACTCCACCCGCATAAACGGTAAAACCTTTTGCAAAAATTTCCATGTTTGAATCACAGTCGGCAATTGTTCCGGCATTGTATCCCGCAATACCGCCAACATATACAAATGTAGAAAGCGGGCTGGTATAAATGCTGCCGTTCACAATACAGTCACTGATTGTTCCGCCATTATATCCCGCAACTGCACCTATGTAAACATTTTGTGCCGTCGTGAAGATATCGTCATTTATCAGAACATTAAGATTTGAGATGTTTCCTGTGCTATATCCGAAGAGGCCTGAATATGCATAGTTAATTGATCTGTCAACCGAAATTCCGCTTATTGTAAAGTTATTGCCGTCAAGTGAGCCCGTAAACGGAGCATTGAATCTGCCGATCGGAACCCATGTTTCTGCAAGAGAAATGTTGCCTGCAAGTTTAAAGTGTGCATCAAGGTTTCCGCGGATTGCATTAAGTTCGTCCTCATCACCAATAATATAAGGATCTTCTTTTGTTCCGCTTCCTTCAAACACCACATTCTCATATGAGCCAACATAAATGTTTGCTTCTGAGTAATATATTCCTGCTGTATAGTTTGCCGCATCCTTACCCTTGAACTTAATTTCCGAGATGATTACCTGACGGCCATCACCAACGTTTTTACTTGTGAAGTTCGCAACTGAGTTTTCAACATCAATTGTCACTTCATCGCCCGGCAAAATTCCTTCTAAAACAACATTTGATGCATCAATTTCAGCTTTTGTTGTGTTGTCATATTCCTTATCTTTAATTGCAAGTCCCTTTACTTCGAGAACCTTCGGTTTAATAACAAGGTTTGCTGTAAGGTGTGTCACTGTATATCCGTCTGCTTTTAATATTGCTTCCGCCTTATATACACCGGCATTTTTTCCTGTGTTGTTAGTATAAGTGATTTCAACATTCTCAGCATATCTTGTAGCTACCAGAGTTTTTGTTGTGCCGTCATAAACATATTCGGCATCCTCAAATATTGCTTGAACATCAGAAATGTCTATGAGGTAAGGATATCCGCTGTTTTCACCGGATTTTATTCTCCATGTTGTTGCAAAATCCCAGTCTTCATAAGTTTCCTGGAGCTTCAGTTCTTCATCAGTTTTTGCAATTCCGCATCCGGCAAAAGTGTCATACCCGTTATTGGTTTTATAATAGCTGTCTGCTGTCGCAGTTGCCGCAAAACCTACAAGACCGCCTTTAAGAGCATTGGTTGCTGTTGCAGATGCTGTTCCCAGCGCATAGCTGAATGAAACTTTTCCATATGTCAGGCCGGCAAGACCGCCCGCATAAACTGCGTCGCTCGTTGTGGTTCCCTGTGCAATCGCATTCCCTGTAGCGTAAGCTTTTGATATCGCTCCGTTTGTGTATCCAACAAGACCACCTGCGTATGTTTTAGCGGTGTCGGATATTGTTTTTGCACTTACATCAGTTGAAGCAGCAGAAACTTCAATGGTCCCTGTTTCAAAACCGATAAGACCGCCCGCATAAGCCGATGCTTCCATATCCTCTCCGCTTGCTTCTGCAGTTACGGTTCCTACTGAATTACTTTCTCTGACATCACCGATATTTCTGCCCGCAACACCACCGGCATAAGCTTTCGGAGTCATATATTTTCCTGTCGCAGTTGCTTTTGCAACAACATCAACCTTCGCCCAGTCTTTACTTAACTTTCCGTCCGAAAGTCCGGCAATACCGCCCGCATAAACCTGAGCATCATTTGCCGCAGTCTTTGAAGCAGATGTTCCACTTACCGTTGCAGAAACACTTCCTGTTGCCTCACAGGACAAAATATCGCCTGAGCTTCTGCCGGCAATACCGCCTGCATATATTTCCGCAATACCCGAATTTGAAGAAACAACTGCTGTTATAGTTCCGTCAACAATACAGTTTTCAAGTTCTCCGCCATTGTTATATCCAACAACACCGCCTGCATAAACACTTTCTGCAGCTGTAACATTAATACCGGCTGCCGCCATTGTTACTTTGAGGTTTCTGATATCACCGGTGCTGTATCCGAAAAGTCCGGTATAAACATCGGTACCCGACGCTGTCACTTTAAGTCCGGAAATGGTATGTCCGCTTCCGTCAAAGCTTCCTGTAAATGGTTTATCATATGTACCTATGGCTGTCCACGCAGAAGAAAGTGAAAGATTCGCCCCTAATTTATAGTGTGCGGACAGATTTGTTCTAACAAACTCCAGGTCCGATACGCTGGTAATAACATACGGGGAGCTTTCTGTGCCAGCACCGGAAATTGCAAATACATTTGCCGGCATAATTGCAACTGTAATAATTGCAATTAAAAGCACTAAAGCCAGTCTCATTTTTCTCATAATCAGGAAACCTCTCTTTTATAAAAAATTTTTTCGAAAAAAGTCCAATTTACACGTATTATACATTATATCACATTTTTCTTATACAGTCAATCATTTTATTGGTATATTTGCATACATTTTAACAAGAGGTGACCTGCATATGAAAAGGTATATCAGTCTGTACCTGCTTTTCCTGTTTTTAATATACTCTCTTCCCGCAGTTTTTGCATGGACAAACACATCACCCGGCAAGACGTCAGACAGCTTTTCATCGCCCGTAATACCATCAAAAACGGTAAATGTTTTTTTCAAAGATACAGACACTGTTAAAAGCGTTGATATCGAGGAATACCTGCTTGGAGTTATTGCCGCTGAAATGCCGGTCAGTTTTCCACTCGAAGCCTTAAAGGCACAGGCAGTTGCTTCAAGAAGTTATATTATTGACAAAATGGTGTCGGGCGGGAATAAAATTGAGTCTCACAAGGGTGCGGATGTTTGCACCGACAGTGCCCATTGCAAGGCATGGATTTCAAAAGAGGACCGTTTCGATTCATGGGCAAAGGAGGAATGCGAAAAAAACTGGAAGAAAATATCTGTCGCAGTCAGGGAAACCGCCGGCGAATATATGACCTACGACGGCGAACCCATCACAGCAGTTTTTTATGCAATTTCCTCGGGTACAACAGAACGGGCGCAGGATGTCTGGGGCGGAGATGTCCCATACCTGCAAAACGCAGACAGTCATATGGATGTTAATGCCCCGGGATACCGTTCGTCCGCAGAATTCTCCGAAAAAGAATTTCGCCGGAAAATACTGGCTGAATACCCGTCAACACGTTTTTCCGGAGATGCTTCAGCATGGTATTCCGAGGAAGTCCGCTCCTCGGGAGGAGCTGTTATGACCTGTAAAATCGGCAATCAGAGTTTAAAAGGCACAGATGTTCGCCGCATATTTGGTCTGCGCTCACACAATTACAATCTCAGCCATAAAAACGGAACTTTTTTCTTTGACGTTGTAGGGTTTGGGCACGGTGTCGGAATGAGCCAGTGGGGTGCAAAATTTTATGCCGACGAGGGCAAAAACTATCGTGATATTTTAAGAATATACTATTCCGGTATATCATTTGCAAACACCGGTATATAAAGAAAGCAGGACTCATGGTCCTGCATTTTTTATTTTTTCTCAAAAGTTCCGGCAACACAGATTTCCCCGTCTGCATTTACCATATGAACATAATATCCGCCCGGAATTTCTTTTCTGCAAACCTCAAGCTCGTCTCCCAGATATGCCTGCTTTTTGTAAAGCAGGTTCATGCTGCCGATTTCAAAATCGAACGGCAGGGCATCCATAAGAAGTTCTGCTCCTTTCTGGTTGTTAAGGTGCAGATTTGTGTCAATCTCCTTATTTGCAATTTTTATTTCGTATCCCGGCTTTTCAATTTCAAAAACGGGGGCTTTTTTGTATTCAAAGAATGTATCGTCAAACTCATGAAATTCATAAGCGGAAATCATTTCCTGACTTGCTCTGCCAATCCGCTGTTTTTCAGTATCAAACAAAAACCAGTTTGCAATTGATCTTGCTACAATTTCCCCATTTTGCCTGATGTAGCATCCACGCGCCGAGGTTGCCCCTTTGAGTGTTTTGACCGCCGTTGAAATTTCCACCGGAAGATGTGGTTTGACCGGCTTTTCAAATTTTACGTTTATCCCCTGCAACAGCCAGGCAATATTCATTTCCCGAAGGTTTATCATATCATATCCGCATCTTGCGGAATCCTTTGTTGAAACATCCTGGATCATATCAAGAATGGATGACGGTTTTATCCTGTCAAAATCCTTATAATCCCCATATCTTGTTTCATATTTTAAAGTAAACATTTTTTCACCTTTATTTCATGAGATTGTATTTTGTTTTGACTCTTTCAAGCTTTTCAATCATAGGCTCCGCTATAACCCAAAGGAAAAAGACGGTACTGACTGCGTATATAACATCAAGCGGAAGCCCTGCAATATAGGATAGTGCAAACATCTCCGCCGTTGGATTTTCCTGCCACATGAGAAGCGAGGCAGGATTCAAAATCCCTCCATGTATGACAATAACCGAAATTCCTCCAAACAGGCAAAGCCCGAATCGGGTGAGCTTCACTGCTTTGCATCTGAAAATTATTCCTGCAAAAAACCCAAGCAGTCCGAGCGCAAGCATCTGCCACGGAGTCATCATACTCTGTCCGAAGAAAAAGTTTGATACAAAAGCAGAAACAGCTCCTGCCAGAAATCCTGTTTCTCCTCCGAAGCATACGCCCGTTATAATTACAATCGCTGCAATGGGTTT